>DATIVM010000154.1:0-6427 GCA_035465975.1 Usitatibacter sp. | reverse complement strand
CTCGTGCACGGCTCGTGTCGTGGCCGCCGCGATGAGCGCGCGCGGCGTGCGAATTCGATCGGCGAGCGCCGATGCCTGAGCAACGTGCAACGCCGCATCGTCGACGCGCTCCACCGCGACGAGCAACCGCACCAGGTTACGGCGCAGTAGCAGCGCGACATGCGGGTCGCGCTCCAGGAACTCCTCCGTCTGCTCGAGAAGTGCACGTTCGCCGGAACGGAGGCCATCCGCGTAGGACCTGAGGTGGAAGTGGCTCTGCGCGAGATTTACGCAGGCCGCGTACCGCGCAAACATCGGCTCCGTCCGATCACTCGCAAGCTCGATCGCCCGCTCGTAGCACCGCCCCGCCATCTCGTAGTTGCCCGCGATCCCCATCGCGAGGCCGATGTTGTTCCAGATGCCGCTCGCCTCGACGGGGTCATCGTTCGCCAGGCGCAGCGCGTTCACGTAATGCTCCACCGCCTCGACGATGTCGGCGGTATCCGCGGCGAGCAGCCCGCACACCATCGAGGCGCGGCGCTCGAGGACGGCATCGTCGGCGAGGCTCGCCTGGAAGAGCACGGCGCGCGCGAGGATGAGGGCATCGCCGGAGCGCGCGTTCGCGTAGAGCCGGCGGCAGAGGGAGAGCGCGTACGGGGCGAGCTCGCGCCATTGCGCATCCGGGATGCGCTCCTTCAGCCGCTCGGTGACCGGCGCGAGGCACGCCGCGAGCTCCGCACGCCCGATCCCGGAAAGCCGCGGCTCGAGCGCGCGCAGCGGCTCGAGGAGATCGGGTGTTTCGCGAACCAGACCGGAAACGGGCATCGGGGGCGGCTTAATCCTCGTTAAACGGCCCAGATTGTACCCGCCAAGACGGGGCCCGGCCAGTGCAACGCGTCACACCGGGAGCATGGACCGGAGGACCCGGTCCCGCAGCACGAAATGGTGGTACAGCGCCGCCAGGGCGTGCAAGCCGGCGGTCCACATGCTCGCGTCGCCGAGACAGGCGTGCACCTCGGCGATCGCCCGCCCGAGACCGTGCGATTCCGCGAGGAGCGGGCGTGCCTGCACGCCGCCGAGGAACGTGAGGGGGTGGCCCTCCAGCCAGGCGCCGGTGACGGCCGTCATGGGCAGCGCGAAGAGCAGCAGGTAGAGCAGCCCCTGCACCCCCCGGGAAGCGAGCGCCATCCACCGCGGCATGGGGCGGCTCGGCGGGTCGCCGGTCGAAAAGGCGCCCGCCTGCTCCACCGGGCCGTAGCGTTCTGCGCGCGGAATTCGTTCCAAGGGCCGGGCTCCAAGGGTCATCGACGGCGCGCGATGCTACCAATTCCCGGCACCGCCCCCACTTGCCCCGGATGGACTTCCGCCTCATCCCCAACCGCATCGCCGCCATCGTCGTGCTTCTCCACGCCTATATCGGGCTGCGGCTGCTGGCGCCGTTCGGCCCGCTGGTGCAGGCGGCGGGCGCCGCGGTCCTCGCGGCGAGCTACTGGCTCCTGCCGAAGGGCTTTCGCCTGGCCCGCGGCATCGGCCCGCGCGAGCTGCTGCTGCGCTGGCTCACCATGGGGTTCTTCTCGTGGCTGCTGCTCCTCACGCTGCTGCGCGATCTCGTGCTCGCCGCCTCCGCCCTCGCGCTGGCGCCGGATTCGCAGCAGGCGTGGGTGCGCATCTCCTCCATCGGCGTGATGGCGCTCACCGCGGCCATCACGGCGATCGGCTACTTCATGGCGCGCCGCGTGGCGCCGGTCGTGAACGTGGAAGTGCGCGTCGCCGGGCTTCCCGCGCCGCTCGAGGGGTTCACGATCGCGCAGATCAGCGACATCCACGTGGGTCCGACGATCAGGCGTCCCTACGTCGAGCGCATCGTGGAGCGCGTGAACCGGCTGCGGGCCGACATGGTGGCGATCACCGGCGACCTCGTGGACGGCAGCGTGGAGGAGCTCGCGCACCATACCGAGCCGCTCGCGCGCCTCGCCTCGCGCCACGGCACCTACGTCGTCACGGGCAACCACGAGTATTACTCCGGCGCCCACGGATGGATCCGCGAGCTGCGGCGCCTCGGCACGCGCGTGCTGCTCAACGAGCACGTGGTCCTCGAGCACGAGGGCGCGGCGATCGCGGTGGCCGGCGTGACGGATTACTCCGCGCATCGCTTCGATCCTTCGCACGCGAGCGACCCGCACGCCGCGGTCGACGGCGCGCCGGATCACGCGGTGAAGGTGCTGCTCGCGCCCCAGCCGCGCGCGGCGCGCGCCGCGGCGGGCGCGGGATACCACCTGCAGCTTTCCGGCCACACGCACGGCGGCCAGTTCTGGCCCTGGAACTTCCTCGTGCGCCTGCAGCAGCCTTTCACTGCCGGGCTCAACCGGCTGGGCGAGATGTGGATCTACATCAACCGCGGCACGGGATACTGGGGACCTCCGATGCGCTTCGGCATTCCGTCGGAAATCACCCTCATCCGGCTGATTGGGGAATAATGCTCCTCGCGCCGTGCGGCGCGTCCCCCAGGAGGATCCATGAAATCGAGGACGATGGCAGGGATCGGCGTCGTGCTGTGGCTCGCCGCGGCGCCGCTCGCGATGTCGGCGGAAAACGACAAGGCCGAGGCGAAGGCGACGCCCGCCACGGGCGAAGCGAAGGCCGCGCCGCCCGCGGCCGAAGCGAAGGCCGCGCCGCCCGCGGCCGGCGCGAAGGGCGTGAAGGCGGCGGGGCCGCGCCTGCAGATGGCCGAGCATCGCGGGAAGAACCCGGGCAAGGACCGCGACATGCGCCATTGCCTCGACCTGCCCAGCAACAAGGAAATCATCCGCTGCTCCGAGCAGAAGTAGCGCGGGGTTCACGCCGCTTCAGCCGGAACGGCCCAGCGGCGGCACGCGCGGCGGGTGGCGGCAGTTGTCGCACGTGCCGCAGCGCTCGAAGCCCTCGCCCTCGCCGAAGTAGTCGAGGATCATCTTCCAGCGGCACCGCGCGCCGTGCGCGTAGGCGGTCATCCGCTCGAGCTTCACCCGGTCGTTCTCCCGCTTCGCGCGGTCGGCCGCCGCGATCGCCTCGAGCTCCTGCTCGCGCACATCGGGCCTGCCGAGCACCCCCGCCTGCCGGAGCAGGGCGCGCACGAGCTTCGCGCGCGCCCTGGGCATGCCCTCCTCGCGGCCTTCCCACACGGCGCGCAGCTCCGCCGCGTCCGGCGTGTGCCCGCCGAGGAAGTATTGCTGGATGCGGCGGTCGGCATGGTCGTAGAGCAGCGTGCATTGCGCGGCCGCGCCGTCGCGGCCCGCGCGCCCCGTTTCCTGGTAGTACTCCTCGAGGCTTCCGGGCACCTGGTCGTGGATCACGAAACGGATGTCGCGCTTGTCGATGCCCATGCCGAACGCGTTCGTCGCGACCATCAGGCGCGACCGTCCCTGCATGAACGCTTCCTGGCGCTCGGTCCGCTCGCGCGCGGGAGCGCGGCCGTGGTAGAGGAGCGGCGCCTCGCCCGCCTCGGCGAGCAGCGCGTGCACCTCCTTCGCCGCCTTGATGGTCGCGGTGTACACGATCCCGGCGCCGTGCGTTTCGCGCACCAGCTCGAAGAGCGCCGCGCGCTTCTCGCCGTCGTTCGTCACCTGCCGCACCGCATAGTGCAGGTTCGGCCGGTAGAGGCCGGTGTCGATCACCTCCATGCCGGGACGCCGGAGCTGGCGCCGGATATCGTCCACCACGTCGGGTGTAGCGGTCGCGGTGAGGCCGAGGACCGGCGGATCGCCGAGCGCCTCGAGCGCGCGCACGAGCTCGAGGTACGCGGGGCGGAAGTCGTGCCCCCATTGCGAGATGCAGTGCACCTCGTCGATCACGAAGAGATCGATCTTCTGGCGCCCGATCGTGCGCAGGAAGCCGGGATCGGACATGCGCTCGGGTGTGGCGAACACGAAATCGGCGCGCCGCTTCGCGATCTCGTCGAGGACCGCGCGCTCCTCGTCGGCCGAGAGGCTGCTGTTCACCGCGGCCGCCTCGATGCCGCGCTCGACGAGCTTGTCGGCCTGGTCCTTCATGAGCGAGATGAGCGGCGAGACGACGATCGTCGTGCCGCGCAGCAGCAGCGCGGGAAGCTGGTAGCAGAGCGATTTCCCGGCGCCGCTCGGCATGATGGCGAGCGTGTCGCGGCCGGCGAGCACGCGCTCGATCACCTCGCGCTGGCCGGGGCGCAGCTTCGCGAGCCCGAAGGTGCGGCGCAGCGTCCGCTCGAGCCGCGCGTCGACCCTCCCCGACCTGCGCCGTGCCATCGCCGCATCATCGCACGCAACGCGCGTGCGACGCGGCGCCGGGCAGCTAGAACGGCTCCTTGAAGGGACGCAGGTCGATCTCGTGGCTCCACGCCGAGCGTGGCTGCGCGTGGATCTGCCAGTACGCCTCGGCGATGGCATCGGGATCGAGGAGGCCCCCGGGACCCCGCTGGGCGACCGCATCGGGGAAACGCGCGCGCAGCCGCTCCCCGTCGATGCCACCGTCGATCACGACGTGCGCGACGTGCACGCCGAGCGGGCCGTATTCGCGCGCCATGCTCTGCGCGACCATGCGCAAGCCCGCCTTGGCCGCGGCGAACTGCGCGAAGCCCGGCCTTCCGCGCAGGCTCGCGGAGGCGCCAGTGAAGATCACGGTGCCCCGGCCCAGCGGAACGAGGCGCCGCGCGGCCTCGCGCCCCACGAGGAAGCCCCCGAAGCAGCCGACGCGCCAGAAGGACTCGAACTCGCTCGCGGCGAGCTCGCGGAAATCGATGCGCTGGTTGATGCCCGCGTTGTAGACGACCAGGTCGGCGGCCTCGCGGCCGGCTCCCGGGTCCATCGCGCGATCGAAGAGCCGGGCGACATCGGCTTCGATCGTCGCATCGCCGGGGAATGCCTCGGCGCTCCCGCCCGCCGCGCGGATCGCCTCGGCCACGCGCGCGAGGTTGGCGGCGGTGCGGCCGTTGGCCAGGACGTGGCATCCCGCGGAGGCGAATCGACGACAAAGCGCGGCGCCGAGCCCGCGCTCGGCGCCCACGCCCACCACCACCGCCGTGCGCACGCCCATGCGGCCGATTCTAGCCGCAGGCGCACGCTAGCGTGCTACCACCCGCCGCGCCGCTGCTGCTTCGTGAGCTCCTCGCGCTGCTCCTTCGTGAGCACCTCGTCGATGCGCTTGCGCGCGTCGAGGCGCGCGGCGAACATCTCGCGGCGCACGGCCGTCATCGCATCGAAGTTCTTCAGCGCGTCGGCGTCGCTCTCGGTGCCGGGGCGGAACTTCCAGCGCAGCTCGTGCATGCTGCGCATGAGGCCCCACTGCTTCTCGCGCAGCTCGTCGGTGATCTTCGCGACCTTCTCGCGCTGCTCGGCGCTGAGGTTCAGGGACTCGTAAGCCCAGGGGCCGGCGCCGCCCATCATGCCGCGACCGCCCATCATGCCGCCACCGCCCATCCCGCCGCCCATCATCCCGCCGCGGCCATACCCTCCGCCCTGCCCCATCATCGGGCAGCCGCCGGTGCCGCCGCCCCCCATCATGCCGGGCCCCATGCCGTAACCGCCGCCGCCCATCATCCCCGGGCCCATCTGCGCCCACGCCGCGACCGAGAAAAGCGCGGCGCCGATCGCGCCCGCGATCCATCCCGCTTTCATGTCTCGCTCCTTAATCGCCGAAACGAGACCATCATCGCGCCGGCATGCAAGCGGCCGTTGACCGCGCGCAAACGCCGGCGGATTCCCGCTCAGTAATCGAGCCGGACCGAGCTCGCGACGAGCGCCCCGCCCTGCAGCGAGGCCGAAACCGCGACGTCGTGTCCCGCCACCTTCGCGAAGAACGCGTCGGGCGAAAGCGTGTTGCCGCTCTCGTCCGTCAGCACCGTCGAGGGCGTGACGGTGATCGCGAGGTCCAGCACCGTGAAGGTGGGTGCGGAGGCGCTGACGGCATGGCCCTCGATCGCGATCGTGCTCGCCGGCTGGCGGCGCACGATCTGGGTGGCGAGCACGGCGTCCGCATCCACCTGGCTGCCTTCCACCTGCAGGTGGTCGCCCACGGCGATGTCGGCGAGCGTCATGTTGTCGAGCTTCGCGTCCGAGTCGTCCTTGAACTGCGTCGCGGAATTCGCCGTCACGAGGACGCCGCCGGGCCCGAGCAGCTCGATGAAGCCCGTCCCCGCGCCGGTGACGCTCGCCTCGATCGCCGTGGGCTCGGAGAGCTGCAGGAACTCGATGCGGCTCGCGTACACCGTCGCGCCGATCACGGTGAAGTCGACCTTCACCATGAGGCCCGTCGCGAGGTCGCCGGCGCTGCCGTTCACGTACTGCGTCGACGAGGTGATCACGAGCGGCTGCCCGTTCACGACGATGACGGATGGATCGGCCTCGGCGATCAGGCCGGAGAGGCTCCCGTTGGTGCCGCCCGAGACGCTGGTTTCCAGCACCTCGACGCCCGTCGCCTGCAGCACGCCGGCGCTCGG
>DATIVM010000153.1:0-1655 GCA_035465975.1 Usitatibacter sp. | reverse complement strand
GTCCGGCTTCGCCGGCCCGGCCTGCGCGGCGGGCGGAGCCTCCGCGGCGAGGCAGCGGTTGCGGCCGTAGATGTCGGCGGAGTTGTCGTATTCGCGCCGCAGCACGCGCATGGGATTGCCCATCGCGAGGACGCGGGAGGGAAGGTTCCGGCCGACCACCGTGAGCGGGCCGATGGTCGTGCCGTCGCCCACGTGGATGCCGCCGAACAGGACCGACCCCGTGCCCACCCACACGCGATCGCCGAGGGTGGGGACGCCGCGCTCGCCGCCCGCGCGGCGGCCGATGGTGACGCCGTGGCTGATGTTGCAGTCCGATCCCATCGTCGCCGGGCCGATCAGCACGCCGCTGAAGTGCCCGATGTAGAGGCCGGGGCCGATGCGCGCGTCCTTGTCGATGTGGATGCCCCACAGGACGATCACCACCGTGTCGAGGACGAAGTAGGCGATCTTCGGGACGATGCGCAGCGGCCCGCAGCCCAGCGCGCGGTGCAGCCACGAGGTGAAGCGGTAGACCACCACGGCGTGCAGCCCCGGCGACTTGAGGACGATCGCGAGCTTCTCGAGCGCCGTGGGATTGCCCGTGCGGCTGTCGAGCTCGAAATAGCGTTGCAGGTCCCGGCGCACGTTCGCGAGCCGGCGGCGTGCCGCACGGGTCCCGGTGCCGGGGATGACGCTCATCGCTCGGTCCGCAGGGCCGGCGTGCCGGAGAGGAACTGCGCGAACGCGCGGTCCATCGCCCGGTAGCCGGCGGCGTTGAGGTGCACGCGGTCGCCCGAGTCGTACTCGGGCTTCATCCAGCGCTCGCCCGCGCCGCGCCGCAGCACCGCCTCCAGGTCGAAGAGCGGGATGCGCTCGCGCTCGGCGTACGCCTTCATCCAGTCGTTGAACGCGGCGATGCCGTCGGCGGCGCTGTCGCGGCCGAGCAGGCGCTTGAGCCCGCTCTTGCCGCGCTCCACCGCCCCCTCGGGCGCGCCGAGCGGCGCCGTGGTGACGAGCACCGGCTGGACGCCGGCCTCGCGCAACATGCGCACCCACACCGCCACCTTGCGCCGGTACTCGACGAGATCGCCCGGGAAGTAGGTCGAGCACTCCTTGATCATCACCACGTCGGGCTTCTGCGCGGAGCGCAGCAGCGCCTCGATGGCGGGGGTCTTGTCGAACTCGTAGAGCGCCACGTGGCGCAACGCGTAGCCCTCGAGCCCGGTGCGCTCGGCGAGCCGCTCGATCTTCCAGCCCTCGCCGATGGATGCGCCCACCAGGACGACCGTCTTCGGCGCCGCGGTGCGATTCGCCGCGTCCGCGCCGCCCGCCCCGGCGACCGAGAGGACCATGAATGCGAGGGCGACGAGCCCGCGGGTGAGATGCGTCGTCATGTCTGTTCTCCTTTCCGATCGCGCGCGGCGCGGGTGCGGGCGAGCACTGCGCGGATCGCCCCGTCGCGGTCGCACACCGGCGTCGCTTCCGCGTATTCGGGGTGGTTGCCAAGGCTCCTCAGCATCGCGGGCCCCTGGCCGCGCCCCACCTCGACCGCGAGCCAGCCGCCTGGCGCGAGGAACGCCGGCGCCTCGCTCACGATGCGGCGCAGGATGCGGATGCCGAACGGCCCGCCGTCGAAGGCGAGGCGCGGCTCGTGGGCCGCGATCTCCTCGGGCATC
>DATIVM010000152.1:0-11034 GCA_035465975.1 Usitatibacter sp. | reverse complement strand
CATCGGCGTGATCGCCGCCGAGTTCATCCTCTCGGATCGCGGGCTGGGATACGCCATCAGCTACGCCTACAACAACTTCAACAACCGCACCATGTACGCGCTGATGCTGCTCATCATCCTGGTGGTCGCCACGGTGAACGCGGTGTTCCAGGGATGGGAGCGGCGGCTCGCGCGACGCCGCGGGCTCGCGTGAACACGCGCGCGCTCGACGCGGCGCTCCTCGCGATCGGCCTCATCGCGATCTGGCAGGCGCTCACGCTCACGACGGCGGGCGTCGCCCTCGCGACGCCGCTCGCCACCGTGGAGCGGCTGCGCGCGCTGCTCGCATCCGCCGACTTCTGGCCCCACGCGTGGGCGACGCTGCGCGCCTTCGGGCTCGCCCTCGCGATCGCGATCGCCCTGGGACTCGCGCTGGGCCTGTGGCTGGGCCTGCATCGGCTGGCGGGCGAGGTCGGCGAGCCGATCCTGGTCTCGCTCTACTCGCTCCCCAAGATCACGCTCTATCCCCTGATCCTGCTCCTGTTCGGCCTGGGCCTTTCGGCCAAGGTGGCGTTCGGCGCGATCCACGGCGTGATCCCGATCGTGCTCTTCACGATGGGCGCGATCCGCAACCTCAAGCCCGTCTACTACAAGACCGCGCGCGTGCTGCGGCTGCCCCGCGCGGCGCTCGTGACGCGCGTCGTGCTCCCGGCGGCCGCCCCGGAGATCTTCACGGGCCTGAGGATCGGGTTCTCGCTGACACTCCTCGGCGTGCTGATCGGGGAGATGTTCGCCTCGCAGCGCGGCCTGGGGTTCCTGATCGTGAACGCGATCGACGTGCACGACATCTCGCGCATGCTCGCGGTGACGCTCCTCCTCGCGCTCTTCTCCGTGGCGGCGAGCGTCGCGCTCCTCGCCGTCGACCGGCGCCTGCACGGCCACCTTTGATTCCCTTCCCCGAGGCTTCCATGAACGCATTGACCCAACGGCTCAAGGAGCGGCGCCTCGTCGTCGCGCCCGGCGTCTACGACATGATCTCGCTGCGCATCGCGGACCGCATGGGGTTCGACCTGCTCTACATGACCGGCTACGGCACCGTCGCCTCGCACCTGGGCCTGCCCGACGCCGGGCTCGCCTCGTACACCGACATGGTGGGGCGGGTGGCCGCGATGGCCGGCATGGCGAGGACGCCGATCCTGTGCGACGGCGACACGGGATACGGCGGCCTCCTCAACGTGCAGCACACGGTGCGCGGCTACGAGGCGGCCGGCGCGGCCGGCATCCAGATCGAGGACCAGGAGTTCCCGAAGAAGTGCGGGCACACGCCGGGCCGCCGCGTGATCCCCGTGGAGGACATGGTGAAGAAGGTGAAGGTCGCGGTGGAATCGCGCTCCTCGAAGGATTTCCTGATCGTGGCGCGCACCGACGCGCGCACGGCGCTCGGGCTCGACGAGGCGCTGCGCCGCGCCGAGGCCTATGCGAAGGCGGGCGCCGACGTGCTGTTCCTCGAGTCGCCGGAGTCGATCGAGGAGATGGAGCGCATCGGCCGCGCGTTCCGCGACGTGCCGCTGCTCGCGAACATGGTCGAGAAAGGACGCACGCCCCTCGTGCCGCCGCAGGAGCTGGAGCGCATCGGCTACCGCATCGCGATCTATCCCGGCACCGGGTTCCTCGCCGCGGGCGCGGCGCTCGACCGCGCCTACCGCACGCTGCGCGACACCGGCACGTCCGCTTCCCTCGCCGGCTCGCTCTACGACTTCAACGAGTTCAACAAGCTGATGGGCTTCGAGGCGGTCTGGGAGTTCGACCGCACCCACGCCGACTGAGGATGGGCTAGAGCGCGGCGAGCGCCGCGCGGTAGCAGGACGCGGCCTCGCCGGGATGCATCACCGTCGCGCCGAGGTCGCGCAGGAGCCCGTCCTTCAGGCCGTAGACCCAGCCGTGCACGGCGAGTTTCTGGCCGCGCTGCCACGCGTCCTGCACGGTGGTGGTCTGGCACACGTTCGCCACCTGCTCGATCACGTTGAGCTCGCACAGGCGGTCGATGCGCTCGGCGAGCCCGGGCAGCGCCGCGACGTGGCCGTCGTGCTTGGCGTGCACGTCCTGCACGTGGCGCAGCCAGTTGTCCGCGAGGCCGATGCGCTGGTTCTGCAGCGCCGCCGAGACGCCGCTGCAGCCGTAGTGCCCGCACACGATGATGTGCTCGACCCCGAGGAGCTCGACCGCGAACTGGATCACCGACAGGCAGTTGAGGTCCGTATGCACCACGACGTTCGCGATGTTCCGGTGCACGAAGAGCTCGCCCGGCGCGAGGTCGACGATCTCGTTCGCCGGCACGCGGCTGTCGGCGCAGCCGATCCACAGGTACTTCGGGCGCTGCTGGCGCGAGAGGCGCGGGAAGAAATCGGGATCCGCGCGGCGGATGCGCTCGGACCAGGCGCGGTTCTTTTCGAAAAGGTCGGGAAGGGAACGCATGGGATGGGCGGCGCCGTCATTCTAACGGCAAAACGCCGCTAGCTCTCGAGGTCGAAGGGCACGCCGGTCTCCCCGGCGATCCGGCGCAGGTCCTCGACCGTCGCATCGGGCAGCGCGAGGCCTTCGCGGCGGCCCTTCGCGTCGTGGCGCGCCTCGATCTCGCCGGGATAGAAGACCTCGTCGCATCCGGGCGCGAGCGGCGCGGACTTGAGCTCCGCGACGAGCCGCTCCATGCGCGACTCGAACTCGGCGAGGGGCTCGAAGGACTCGATGGCGAGCGCCATCGCGAGGTGCCCGCAACCGCTGCGGCGCTCCGATTGATAGGGCCCGTGGACCTGCGAGGCGAAGCCGCTCCCGGTGAGCACGCCCGAGAGCACGTCCATCATCACGCTGATGCCGTAGCCCTTGTGCCCGCCCATCGGCAGGATCATCCCCTCGATCGCGGCGCGCGGGTCCGTGGTGGGCCGCCCGTCGCGATCGAGCGCCCAGCCCGGCGGGATCGACTCGCCGCGCTGCCGGGCGAGGTACACCTTGCCGCGCGCGACCGCCGAGTTCGCGATGTCGAGGATCATCGGCGCGTGCCTTCCGGCGGGCGCAGCGAGGGACCAGGGGTTGTTGCCCACGACCTTCGCGCGAGCGCCCCACGGCGCCATGGCGGGGCTCGCGTTGGTCGAGAGGAAGCCGATGCAGCCCGCGGCCGCGGCGAGGCGCGTGTAGTACATCGCGGTGCCGAAGTGGTTGGAATTGCGCACCGCGACGACGCCCACGCCGTGCCGCTTCGCGCGCGCGATCGCTTCCTCCATCGCGCGCTGGGCGAGCACCTGCCCCACGCCATCGTGGCCGTCGATCGCCGCGACGGCACCCGCGTCGGTCGCGAGCGCGGGCCTCGTCGCCGCGGCCATGGTCCCCGCGAGGATGCGCTGCCGGTACCAGTCGAGCCGCAGCACGCCGTGGGACTGGTGGCCCCACAGGTCCGCCTGCACGAGCGTGTCGGCGAGGAGCGCGGCGTCCGCTTCCGGCACGCCGCACTTCGCGTAGACCGCGGCGGCGAACGCGCGCAGCTTGTCGGGATCGATCGGGGTCATGCTCGGCGGGGCCCGGCCATGCGCGGATTCTGGCATGACCGCGGCGGCCCCCATGCGGTTCCGTCGAGAGGAACGCAATCCGCATCGATTGCATCGCGCCGCGATGGGCCGCAATATCCGTGTGGAGCGAGCCTCGCCGCGAACCCGGGAGACCCGATGATCATCGACTTCGATTCGCACCTGCGCGAAGGGTATTTCATGGACGAGGTCTACCGGCTGGAAGGCCCCTTCGAGCGCCTGCGGCCGGTGCGGCTGAGCAACGGCCACTCGCACAAGACGAAGTTCCTGCACTCGCTCGACCCGATCAGCCCGCAGGGCCACGCGGCGCACCGCCATCCGTACATCTACGATCCCGACGTGAACTGGCGCGGCGGGGACGTCGCGCGGCGCCAGGTGGGCGGCTACGACATGGCGCGCCGCCGCGAGGACATCCGCAAGGAGGGCATCGACAGGCAGCTCATCTTCCCCACCCAGATCACCGTCGCGACCTCCAACATCGGGCCGCTCGGGCGCGAATGCGCGCGGCTCTTCAACGACTGGGTGGCGAGGCTCGTGAAGGGCCACGAGGAGGTGTTCCTGCCGGTCGCGATGGCGCCCGCCGGCTGCCCCGAGGCGATGGCCGGGGAGCTGCGCCGCTGCGTGAAGGAATACGGCTTCCGCGCCGCGCACCTCGTGCCCTACTGCGGCTCGCGCAACCTCGACGATCCCGCGTACTACCCCTACTACCAGGCGGCCGAGGAGCTCGGCATCCCCCTCCTCTGCCACCCGAACAGCAATGGCGAGCTGGTGGACCGCTTCGACAATTTCTACAAGACGCACGTGCTCGGTCGCCCGACCAACTGCACCGCGGCCCTGGTCGCGCTGGTGCTGGGCGGCGTATTCGAGAAATTCCCGAAGCTCAAGGTCGTGTTCTTCGAGTGCAGCGCGGAGTGGATCCTCTATTGGATGCACCGCATGGACGACGACTGGGAGTGGGCGAGGGATTTCCCGCAGATCTCGGGCGCGATGGCGATGGCGCCCTCGGAATACGTGCGGCGCAACTGCTGGGTCACGTGCGAGGCGGACGAGAAGGATCTCGCGCGCCCGATCGCGGAGCTCGGCGAGGACCACATCCTCATGGCGAGCGACTACCCGCACTTCGACTCCGAATACCCGCACACCGTTTCCACGATCCGCGCGCGTACCGATCTCACCGGGCGGCAGAAGGCGAAGATCCTCGGCGAGAACGCGGCCGCGCTGCTCAACCTCTAGGAGGGCGAAGCCGATGCTGCGCACCGTCCTGATGCTCCTCGCTTCGGCGGCCGCGACCGCCGCGCTCGCGGTCGATCCCAGCCCCGAGGTCGCGGCGGTGGCCGGTTACACCGGACCCGACCGCACCCAGCGCCTCATCGAGGGCGCGAAGAAGGAAGGCGAGCTGATGGTCTACTCGTCGATCACGCCCAAGGACCAGCTGAAGCTCGCCGAGGACTTCAGGAAGCGCTATGGCGTCACGCTCAAGTTCTGGCGCGGCAGCCAGTCGAACATCCTCTCCCGGGTATTGAGCGAGACGCGCGGCGGCAAGTACCTCTTCGACGCGCTCGAGACCAACTCGCCGCAGCTCGAGGCGATCGCGCGCGAAGGGCTGCTCGCGAACATGCACTCGCCCTACCTCCAGGAGGAGCTGATTCCCGAGACGGTGCCGGCGCACGGCGAGTGGGCGCCCGACCGCCTGAACCTCATGGTGTACGCCTACAACACGGGCATCGTGAAGAAGGCGGACCTGCCGAAGGCCTGGGACGACCTCCTCGACCCGAAGTGGCAGGGTCGCCTCGGCATGGAATCGACCAACGTGGAGTGGTTCCAGACGCTCGTGCAGGCGATGGGCGAGGAGAAGGGACTGGACCTCTTCAAACGCCTGGGCGACTCCGGCGTGGCGGTGCGCACCGGCCACACCCACAGCACGGGCCTGTGCATCGCGGGCGAGATCCCGGTTTTCATGGGCGTCTTCAGCCACGACGTCGACCGCGAGAAGCCGAAGGGCGCGCCCATCGACTGGTTCGTGCTGCCGCCGGCGATCATCCTGCCGTCGGCGGTGGGCGTCTCGCGCCGCGCGGCGCATCCGAACGCCGCGGCGCTCTTCCTCGACTACATGCTCACCGACGGGCAGCGGTTCTACCTCGAGGTGCACCGCGTGCCCGCGAACCGCAACTACGACACCGCGGTGCGCCGCCTCGTGCAGCAGGGACAGGCGTACCGCGTCGTCGACGCGCAGAAGACGATGGACGAGCACGACAAGTGGCTCGCGCTGTACAAGAGGCTCATCGTCGATCGCTCGCGGCACTAGCCGGCGCCGCAGGCGCGGCAGGCGGCCGCCGCCCCTAGCCTTCCTGCGGCCGCGGCTGCGGCGCGACGGCCGCCTCGCGCCGCGCCCGCAGCTTCCCGCGCAAGGCGAAGAAGAGCTGCAGCGCGACCATCAGCGCGGAGACGGCGATGAACGCGCAGCTGATGGGGCGGTTCACGAACACCAGCATGTCGCCCCGCGAAAGGAGCAGCGCGCGGCGGAAGTTCTCCTCCACCATCGGGCCGAGGACGTAGCCGAGCAGGATCGGCGCGACGTGGAAGTCGAGCGCGGCGAACACCCAGCCGATCAGCCCGAACGCGAGCACCTCGCCGATCTCGAACAGGCTGTTGTTGGTGCTGTACACGCCCACGGCGATGAAGAAGAGCGCCGCGGGGAAGAGGAACCGGTACGGCACCTGCAGCAGCTTCACCCACACGCCGATGAGCGGCACGTTGAGCAGCACGAGCAGGATGTTGCCGATCCAGAAGCTCGCGATGAGGCCCCAGAAGAGGTCCGCGTGCTCGGTGATGAGCTGCGGCCCGGGCTGGATGCCCTGGATGATGAGCGCGCCGAGGATCAATGCCATCACCGCATCGCCGGGGATGCCGAGGCTCATCGTCGGGATGAAATCCACCTGGGTCTTCGAGTGCGACGAGGCCTCGGGGCTCGCCACGCCCTCGAGCGCGCCGTAGCCGAAGCGGTTCGGCGTCTTCGAGATCTTCCTCTCGATCGCGTAGGCGACGAACGTCGTGATCGTGGGACCCGTGCCCGGCATCGCGCCGAAGATGGTGCCCACCAGCGTCCCGCGCAGCATCGGGAAGAACGACTGCTTGAGCTCGGCGAGGCTCGGGCGCATGTCGCGGATCCGCACGCGCATGCCGCTGCCCACGACGTGCATCCGGTTCACGCTCCTCAGGAACTCGGTCACGCCGAACAGGCCGAGGGCGAGCGCGACGAGCTCCACGCGGTCGGTGAGCTCGACGAAGCCGAAGGTGAAGCGCGCGACGCCGCTGTTCACGTCCGTGCCCACGATGCCGATGAGGAGGCCCACCACCGTCATCGCCACGCCCTTGAGCGCCGAGCCCCGCGACATGGTCCCGCCGCAGAGCAGGCCCAGCAGCATGATCGAGAAGAGCTCCGCCGGGCCGAACTTGAAGGCGATGTTCACCAGCAGCGGCGAGGCGAAGATCATCACCAGGATGCCGAAGGAGGCCGCGAAGAACGACGCGATCATCGTGATGCCGAGCGCCGTGCCGCCCTTGCCGGCCTTCGTCATGGGGTACCCGTCGAGGCAGGTGACGGCGTGCGGCGGGTGGCACGGGAGGTTCAGCAGGATCGCGCCGATCGCCCCGCCGTACTGGGAGCCGTAGAAGATCCCGGCGAGCATGAGGATCGCCGGGATCGGGTGCATGGTGAAGGTGAGCGGCAGCAGCATGGAGATCGCGGAGAGCGCGCCCAGGCCCGGCAGCACGCCGATGAGGTTCCCCACGAGCACGCCCACGAACGACCACAGCAGGTTGTGCGGCTGGAGGGCGACGTCGAAGCCCTTCAGCAGGTCGAGGAGCGACTGCTCGATCACGATCCGCCCCAGGTGAAGAGCGCGAAGGGCATCTTGAGCGCCCACCAGAAGACCACGATGCAGACCGCCACCATCGCGGCCGAGAGGAGGGTCGCCCCGGCCACGGTGTTCTCGCGGTCGCCCATCGCCGAGATGAAGGTGATGGCGAAGGTCGCGGGAACGAACCCGCCCCACCTGGCGATGACGATGAAGGCGACGACGCTCGCGATGATGCAGCCCCAGCCGCGCCATTCGGGCGGGAGCGGCTTTTCCGCGGGAGCGTCGACCGGCGCGCGGCGCGCGCCCAGGGCGATCGCCGCGCCGAGGAGGGCGAGGATCACGCCGAGGGCGGTCGGGAAGAATCCGGGGCCCATGCGGCTCAGCGTGCCGATCGTGTAGGTGCTGCCCTGGAACGCGGCGCCGAGCCCGATCAGCATCATCAACGCGCCGCCGTAGTAGTCCCTGCTGTACTGCGTGACGAGCCTTCGCACCGCCTCCTCCCTTCGCGGGATCGGGCGACTCTACCGGGGAAAGCTTACGGGACCCTGTCGGGAAATCCATCGCCCGCGCGACATATCGGCGCCCTGTCGGCAAGCTGAACGCGGCGCGCGGCGCGCGGTCCAAGAAATTCCGCGCACCGCGCCGCCGAACAAGAAGAACCGCCGATGAACGCCCCCGGCCTCAAGATCGAAGCCGCCGTCCGCGAGGGATCGCCCTACCCGCGCGGCGCCACCTGGGACGGGCATGGGGTGAACTTCGCCCTCTACTCCGCCTCCGCCACGAAGGTGGAGCTCTGCCTCTTCGATTCCGGCGGCCGGGAAGCGGCGCGCATCGTGCTCCCCGAGTACCGCGACGAGACCTGGCACGGCTACCTGCCCGAGATCGGGCCCGGGCAGCTCTACGGCTATCGCGTGCACGGCCCGCACGCCCCCGAGCAGGGGCTGCGCTTCAACCCCAACAAGCTGGTGATGGATCCCTATGCGCGGGCCCATGTCGGAGCGCTGAAATGGGACCCCGCGGTGTTCGCCTACAGGATCGGCGATCCGGCGGGCGACCTCTCCTTCGACGAGCGCGACAGCGCCCCCTTCGTGCCGAAGTGCGTGGTGGTCGATCCCAACTTCGACTGGGCGCGCGAATCCAACCGTCCGCACGTCCCGTGGGACCGCACCATCGTCTACGAGACGCACGTGCGCGGCTACACGCGCCTGCATCCCTCGGTGCCGGAGGGGGAGCGCGGCACCTTCCGCGGCCTCTGCCATCCGGACGTGCTCGCCTACGTGAAGTCGCTCGGCGTGACGACCGTGGAGCTCCTCCCGGTGCACACGTTCGTGAACGACAGCTTCCTCCTCGAGCGCGGCCTCACCAACTACTGGGGCTACAACTCCATCGGCTTCTTCGCCCCCGATCCCCGCTACGCCGCGGACCCGGCGCGCTCGCTGCAGGAGTTCAAGGAGATGGTCGCCCGCTTCCACGACGCGGGGCTCGAGGTGGTGATCGACGTGGTCTACAACCATACGGCCGAGGGGAACGAGCTCGGCCCGACGCTCTCCTTCAAGGGCATCGACAACGCGACCTACTACCGGCTCCGCCCGGACGACAACCGCTACTACATCAACGACACCGGGACCGGCAACACGCTCAACCTCTCGCACCCGGTCGTGATCCAGATGGTGTGCGACAGCCTGCGCTACTGGGCCGGCGAGATGCACGTCGACGGCTTCCGCTTCGACCTGGGCAGCATCCTCGCGCGCGAGACCGAGGGCTTCGACACCTACAACGGCTTCATGAAGGCGCTGATGCAGGACCCGCTCCTCGCCAAGGTGAAGCTCATCGCCGAGCCCTGGGACTGCGGTCCCGGCGGCTACCAGCTCGGCCGCTTCCCGCCGGGCTGGGCGGAATGGAACGACCAGTTCCGCGACACGGCGCGCGACTACTGGCGCGGCGAGGCGCGTCCGGCGCAGCTCGCCCCGCGCCTGTGCGCCTCGCCCGACATCTTCAACCGGCGCGGCCGCCAGCCGTGGGCGAGCGTGAACTTCATCGCCGCGCACGACGGCTTCACGCTGCACGACCTCGTGACCTACAACGAGAAGCACAACGAGGCGAACGGCGAGGAGAACCGCGACGGGCACTCCGACAACCGCTCGTGGAACCACGGCACCGAGGGCGAGACCGACGACGAGGCCGTCAACGACCAGCGCGAGCGGCAGATCAAGAACCTCCTCGCCACGCTGCTCCTCTCGCAGGGCACGCCGATGGTGCTCGCGGGCGACGAGTTCGGCCGCACGCAGAAGGGCAACAACAACGCCTACGCCCAGGACAACGAGATCTCCTGGGTTCACTGGGACCACGGCGACCGCGCGAAGCGCCTCGTCGAGTTCACGCGCCGCCTCACGGGGCTGCGCCACCAGTTCCCGGTCCTGCGCCGCGTGCGCTGGCTCATGGGCGCCTGGGACGAGGAGCTCGAGGTGCGCGACCTCACCTGGATCGACGCGAGCGGCGAGCCGATGCGTCCCGAGCAGTGGGACGACCCCGCGACCCGCTGCTTCGGGATGCTCCTCGACGGGCGCGCGCGCGAGACCGGCATCCGCCGCCGCGGCGAGCTCGCCACCCTCCTCATCGTCTTCAACGCGTGGCAGGACGTGGTGAAGTTCCGCCTGCCCGCGGCGAACGGCGGCGGTGCCTGGCTGCTGCGCATGGACACCAACATGCCGGCGGAGCCGCCCCCGGATGCGCGCTTCGTGGCGGGCCATGAATACGAGGTCACCGCGCGCTCCCTGCTCCTGTTCCAGCTCGTTTGATCGGGAGGGGTGCCAGGGGGCCCGGCGGGGGCAGAACCCGCGGCCCGCGCTCGATCCGGATCAAACACGCCGCGGCGGGCGTCGACATACTGGGGTGGCCCGGCAGGGTTCCGGGTCTCACCTCGAAGGAGAAGACATGGCCGTCCTCGATCGATCGACCGCATCCCTCGAAGCACCGCGGGAGGCTTCGCCAGGGCGCGAAGCGCTGCCGCTCCTCGCCGTTTCCGTCGCCTTGTTCGCCGTGCTGGTCCCCCTGCTCGCCTTCGCCGGCGGCGCCTTCCTCAACTACTTCTCGCATCACTGAAGCGAACCGCCGGCGCGCCCTGGCGGCGCGCCGGCCGCCCGCTTTGCTGCGCCGCAGCGTCGCGTCGAACCCGACGCGCATGTCGTCGTAGCAGCACTTTCCCGCTCTTTTTTCGCCTGCCATTCCCGCCGCGCGCTTGCGCGCGTTAACCCGCGGCGAGCGATTTCGGAAAGTCAATCACTCTCTGCATGCGTCGTGCGCACGCGCATCGGGTCGGCACCTTAGGGCCATTGACCGCGCACTCGCGCGCCGCGACATTCGAACGCTTCGATCGCGGCCAAGCGCCGCAGTTGCGGGCGATCAAATGCGACGCCGCGATCCGCCATACGCTGGCTTTGGAAAGCAGCGAACCCCGGGTTTGAGGGATAAAAAGATGAACGCATCGCGCACGCGGAAACGCATCGGGAAGCACGCCGCTCCCGGGCGGGAAGACTGATCATGTGCGGCATCGTGGGCGCCGTGTCGCGGCGCGACGTGGTTCCCGTGCTTCTCGAAGGGCTCAAGCGCCTCGAGTA
>DATIVM010000151.1:0-15934 GCA_035465975.1 Usitatibacter sp. | reverse complement strand
CCCGCCACCTGCACCAGCAGCGCGAAGAGCCGCTCGGCGGAGCGGAAATCGGGGCTGAAGAGCGCGCTGTCGCTGTCGAGCACGCCGACGCGCGTGAGGCGCGGATAGTCGTGGCCCTTGGCGAGCATCTGCGTGCCGACGAGCACGTCCACCTCGCCGGAGCGGAACCGCTCGAGCGCGCCCGCGAGCGCGCCCTTGCGGGTGGCCGCGTCGCGGTCCACCCGCTCGATCCGCGCGCCGGGAAGCGCCGCGCGCAGCGCCTCCTCGACCCGCTGCGTCCCCTGCCCGACGGGCGCGAGGTCCGCCGCCCCGCACGAAGGGCAACGCTCGGGATTGCGCTCGCGATGCCCGCAGTGATGGCAGCGCAGCTCGCGCGCCTTCAGGTGCAGGACGAGGTTCGCGCTGCAGCGCCGGCACGTGGAATGCCAGGTGCAGGCGCGGCAGAAGAGGACCGGGGCGAAGCCGCGCCGGTTCACGAACACGAGGCCCTGCTCGCCGCGCGCGATGCACTCGCGCAAGGCGCGGACGAGCGCGAAGGAGAGTCCCTCGTGCGGCCGGTCGGCGCGCGTGTCGATGGTGCGCACCGCGGGCATCGCCGCGCCGGTCGCGCGCGCGGGCAGGCGCGCGAGCGTGTAGCGTCCCTCGCGCACGTTGGCGAAGCTTTCGAGCGAGGGCGTCGCGGAGCCGAGCACGATCGGGATCGCGAGCTCCTGCGCGCGCCGCACCGCCACGTCGCGCGCCGAGTAGCGCAGCCCTTCCTGCTGCTTGTACGAGGGGTCGTGCTCCTCGTCCACGACGATCGCGCCGAGCTCGCGGAAAGGCATGAGGACGGCGAGGCGCGTGCCGAGCACGATGCGGGCGCGGCCGGATTGCGCGCAGAGCCATGCCACCGCCCGCTCGCCCTGCGAGAGCTGGCTGTGGGCGATCACGATCGGGACGCCCGCGAAGCGGCGCCGCACCCGGTCCTCGAGCTGCGGCGTGAGCCCGATCTCGGGGACGAGGTAGAGCGCCTGGCGTCCCGCGGCGAGGACGCGCTCGATGAGCCGCAGGTACACCTCGGTCTTCCCGCTGCCGGTGACGCCGTGGAGAAGCACCGGGTGGAAGCGGCCCGCGCCGGCGGCGCAGGCCTCCAGCGCCCGCCGCTGGTCGTCCGTGAGCTCCGGAGCCGCCTCGGGCCGCCCCGCCGGCGCCGGGGCCTCGGGTATGCGGATCGCGCGGCGGCTCACCTGCCGCAGCCGGGGCGGAAGGCTCGCGGCGATGACCTCGCCGAGGCCCCGCTGGTAGTACGAGGCGCAGAAGCGCAGCAGGCGCAGCTCGTCGGGGCCGAGGGGCGGGACGTCCTCGACGACGCGCTCGATCGCCTTCATGCGCGCCGCCGGGATGCGGGTCGAGCCGGCCCGTTCCACCACGGCGCCCACCTTCCGCGTGCGGCCGAAGGGCACCACGACGAGCGCGCCGACGGGCGCCTCGAGCTCCTCGGGCACGCGGAAATCGAAGGCTTCCTCGAGCGGGACGTCGATGGCGACGCGCGCGATCTTCAAGCGCTCAGCCGGGGCTCGAAAGCGCCGCGGAAATCCTGTGGATAAGTCTGTGAACAGCTTGCGCCCGCGTTGGCCTGCGGGGCGCGCACGCCAGGGCGGCGGGCTCTCTGCGGCGCTGCAACATCACGCATGTTATTGAAGCGAGAGGAAAAGCGCGATTCCGTCGGCAGGGCGCCCCACGCCGGGCCGGAAAGCCCGGAGAACGCGTCCTTTGTGAATAAGCAATCACATCCACGCAAATTTTTTTCTTGACAGCGATCAGCGCGCGTGGGCCCCGAGCGAACGCGAATGCACCGCCTCGACGAGCGCCTGCACGCGCTCGGGCGGCGTGTGCTGCGAGACGCCGTGCCCGAGGTTGAAGACATGCCCGGGCCCCGCGCCATACTCGTCGAGGATGCGCGCGGCCTCGCGCTCGACGGCCTCCGGCGGCCCGAAAAGCGCCATGGGATCCATGTTGCCCTGCAGGGCGACGCGGCCCGCCACGCGCTGCCGGGCCGTGGCGAGGCTCGTCTGCCAGTCGATGCCGAGCGCGTCGGCCCCCGAGGCCGCCATCGCCTCCAGCCATTGGCCGCCGCCCTTGGTGAAGAGGATGCGCGGCACCACGCGCCCCTCGCTCTCCCGCCTGAGGCCCGCGAGGACGCGCCGCGAATAGGCGAGCGAGAATTCCTCGTACGCGGGCCCGGAGAGCGACCCGCCCCACGTGTCGAAGATCATCACCGCCTGGGCGCCCGCGTCGATCTGGGCATTGAGGTATGCCGTCACCGCATCCGCGTTCACCGCGAGGATGCGATGCAGCAGCCGCGGCTCGGCGTAGAGCATCGACTTCACGAGCCGGAAGTCGTCGCTCCCGCCGCCTTCCACCATGTAGCAGGCGAGCGTGAACGGGCTCCCGGAAAAGCCGATGAGCGGCACGCGGCCGGCGAGGGCCTTGCGCGTCATGGCGATCGCGTCGAACACGTAGCGCAGCTTCGCGAGGTCGGGAACGGCGAGCGAGCCGATCGCGCGCTCGTCGCGCAGCGGGCGCTCGAAGCGCGGCCCCTCGCCCTCGGCGAAATAGAGCCCGAGCCCCATGGCGTCGGGCACCGTCAGGATGTCGGAGAAGATGATCGCCGCATCGAGCGCGAAGCGATCGAGGGGCTGCAGCGTGACCTCGCAGGCGAGCTCGGGCGTCTTCGCCAGGGCGAGGAAGCTGCCGGCGCGGCGGCGCGTCTCGTTGTACTCGGGGAGGTAGCGGCCGGCCTGGCGCATGATCCAGATCGGCGTGTACGGCGTGGGCTCGCGCAGCAGCGCGCGAAGCAGCGTGTCGTTCTTCATGGGGCCGATTTTCGCACGACCCCGCAGCGAGGCCGATCCGGCGCCGTCGGCGCCGGCCGGCCGCTCAACGCGGAAGGTCCGAGCTGCCCATCAGGAACGCGTCGACCTCGCGCGCGCACTGCCGTCCTTCGCGGATCGCCCACACCACCAGCGACTGGCCGCGGCGCATGTCGCCGGCGGCGAAGACGCCCCGGACGGAGGTCGCGTAGCAGCCCGCGCCATCGGTCGTGGCGCGCACGTTGCCGCGCGCATCCTTCGCGACGCCCAGCGAATCGACGAGGCCCTCGTGCACCGGGTGCACGTAGCCCATCGCGAGAAGCACGAGCTGCGCGGGGAGGGTGAACTCGGTGCCGGGCACCTCCTTCATCGCCATCCCGCCCTTCCCGTCCTTCACCCACTCGACGTGGCAGGCGGTGAGGCTGTCCACCTTGCCGCCGCGGCCGTTGAAGCGCTTGGTGGCGACGGCGAACTCGCGCTCGGCGCCCTCCTCGTGCGACGAGGAGGTGCGCAGCTTGAGCGGCCAGTAGGGCCAGGTGAGCGGCTTGTTCTCCTCGGCGGGCGGCATGGGCATCAGCTCGAAGTTCACCACGGAAGCCGCGCCCTGCCGGATCGAGGTGCCGATGCAGTCGCTGCCGGTGTCGCCGCCGCCGATCACGACGACGTGCTTGCCGGTCGCGAGGATCTGGTTCGGCACCTCGTCGCCCGCGTTCACCTTGTTCTGCGGCGCAAGGAAATCCATGGCGAAGTGGATGCCCTCGAGCTCGCGCCCGGGCACCGGGAGGTCGCGCGGCTTCTCGCTCCCGCCGCTCAGGACCACCGCATCGAAACCCGCGATGAGCTCCGAGGCCGGCATCGAGACGCCCACGTGGACTCCGGGGCGGAACGTCACGCCCTCGGCCGCCATCTGCTCCATGCGGCGGTCGATGAGGTGCTTCTCCATCTTGAAGTCGGGAATGCCGTACCGGAGCAGACCGCCGATGCGGTCGCTCTTCTCGAAGAGCGTCACGTCATGGCCGGCGCGCGCGAGCTGCTGCGCGCAGGCGAGGCCCGCCGGCCCCGAGCCCACGACCGCGACCTTGCGCCCCGTCTTGCGATGCGGGATCTGCGGGCCGATCCAGCCCTCCGCCCAGCCCCGGTCCACGATCGCCTGCTCGATGGACTTGATGGTCACCGGGTCGTCGTTGATGTTGAGCGTGCAGGCGGCCTCGCAGGGCGCCGGGCAGATGCGGCCCGTGAACTCCGGGAAGTTGTTGGTGGAGTGCAGGACCTCGAGCGCTTCGCGCCAGCGGTTGCGGTAAACGAGGTCGTTCCAGTCCGGGATGATGTTGTTCACCGGGCAGCCGGTCTGGCAGAACGGGATGCCGCAATCCATGCAGCGTCCGCCCTGGCGGCTCATCTCCTCGTCGGAGAGCGAGCGCACGAACTCCTTGAAGAACCTGACGCGCTCCTGCACCGGCGCGTACGGCCGGTCGCGGCGCTCCCACTCCATGAAACCGGTGATCTTTCCCATATCTCCCCGTCAGTCGCTCGCGCGCACTTCCGCGCGCGGGGACGATGGCTCGACGCGCGACTGCTCGCGCGCCATCTCGCTGAGCGCCCTGCGATACTCGTGCGGCATCACCTTCACGAACTTGGGCAGGTACATCGCCCAGTTCTCCAGGATGCGCCGCGCGCGCTCGCTGGCCGTGAAGAGCAGGTGGCGCTGGATGAGCCCCTTCAGCATGGCGTCGTCGTTGCCCGCGATGTGGTCGATCTGCACCTTGCCGTGGGCCTCGACCTCGCTGCCCTCGGCGGCGGCGGCCGTCTCCTCCTCGGGAATCGGCTCCAGCTCGACCATCGCGAGGTTGCAGCGCTGCGTGAAGTCGCCTTCCTCGTCGAGCACGTAGGCGATGCCGCCCGACATGCCGGCCGCGAAGTTGCGTCCCGCCTTGCCGAGCACGACCACCGTGCCGCCGGTCATGTATTCGCAGCCGTGGTCGCCCAGTCCCTCGACCACCGCGGTGGCGCCCGAGTTGCGGACGCAGAAGCGCTCGCCCGCCACGCCGCGGAAGTACGCCTCCCCGGTGATGGCGCCGTACATCACGGTGTTCCCGACGATGATGTTCTCCTCGGGGACGATCGGGCTTTCCTTGGGCGGGTAGACGACGAGGCGCCCGCCGGAAAGCCCCTTGCCGACGTAGTCGTTGGCGTCGCCCTCCAGCTCGAACGTCACGCCGTGCGCGAGCCACGCGCCGAAGCTCTGCCCCGCCGTGCCCTTGAACTTCACGTGGATCGTGTCGTCCGGAAGGCCGGCGTGGCCGTAGCGGCGCGCGACCTCGCCCGAGAGCATCGCGCCCACGGTGCGGTTGCGGTTGTAGATCGCGCTCTCGACCAGCACGGGCCGCTTGCCGGCGAGCGCGGGCATCGCCTTGTCGATGAGCTCGTGGTCGAGGGCCTTGGCGAGCCCGTGGTCCTGGGCCTCGCAACGGTGCAGCGGCACCTCGCCGTTGGGCGCGGGCTTGTAGAAGAGCCTCGAGAAGTCGAGCCCCTTCGCCTTCCAGTGCTCCACGCCCGGGCGCACGTCGAGCATCTCGGTGCGGCCGATCATCTCGTCGAACCGGCGAAAGCCCATCTTCGCCATGTACTCGCGCACTTCCTCGGCGACGAAGAAGAAGTAGTTGATGACATGCTCGGGCTTGCCGGCGAATTTCCTGATGAGCTCCGGATCCTGCGTCGCGATGCTGACCGGACACGTGTTCAGGTGGCACTTGCGCATCATGATGCAGCCCTCCACCACCAGCGGCGCGGTGGCGAAGCCGAACTCGTCGGCGCCGAGGAGCGCGCCGATCACGACGTCGCGCCCGGTCTTCATCTGCCCGTCCGCCTGCACCGAGATGCGGCCGCGCAGCTTGTTGAGCACGAGCGTCTGCTGGGTCTCCGCGAGGCCGATCTCCCAGGGGCTCCCGGCGTACTTGATCGAGGAAAGCGGCGAAGCGCCCGTGCCGCCGTCGTGGCCGGAGATGGTGACGTGGTCCGCCTTCGCCTTGGCGACGCCGGCCGCGACGGTGCCCACGCCGATCTCGCTCACCAGCTTCACCGAGACGCGCGCCTTCGGGTTCACGTTCTTGAGGTCGTGGATGAGCTGCGCCAGGTCCTCGATCGAGTAGATGTCGTGGTGCGGCGGCGGCGAGATGAGTCCCACGCCGGGCACCGTGTGGCGCACCTTGGCGATGTACTTCGAGACCTTGTGGCCTGGAAGCTGGCCGCCCTCGCCGGGCTTGGCGCCCTGCGCCATCTTGATCTGCAGGTCGTCGGCGTTCACCAGGTACTCGGTCGTCACGCCGAAGCGTCCCGCCGCCACCTGCTTGATCGCCGAGCGCATGGAGTCGCCCGTCGGGAGCTTCTGGTAGCGGATCGGGTCCTCGCCGCCCTCGCCGGTGTTGGACTTCCCGCCGATGCGGTTCATCGCGATCGCGAGCGTCGAGTGCGCCTCGTGCGAGATCGAGCCGAGCGACATCGCGCCGGTCGCGAAGCGCTTCACGATCTCCTTCGCCGGCTCGACCTCGTCGAGCGGGACCGGCGTCGGCGATTCCTTGATGCGGAAGAGGCCGCGCAGCGTGAGCAGCTTCTCGCTCTGCTCGTTGATGAGCTGCGCGTATTCCCTGTACGTGGAGGAGTTGCCCGAGCGCGTCGCGTGCTGCAGCTTCGCGATCGAGTCCGGCGTCCACATGTGCGCCTCGCCGCGGATGCGGTAGTAGTACTCCCCGCCCGCATCGAGCTGGTCGCGGTAGAGCGGCGCGTCGGAGTAGGCGGTGCGGTGCAGGCGAACGGCCTCCTCGGCGATCTCGCGCAGCCCGATGCCCTCCACGGCGGTGGGCGTGCCCTCGAAGTACTTGTCGACGAACTTCTCGTTGAGGCCCACCGCCTCGAAGATCTGCGCGCCGCAGTACGACTGGTACGTGGAGATGCCCATCTTGGACATCACCTTGAGCAGGCCCTTGCCGATCGCCTTGATGTAGCGCTTGACGATCTCCTTCTCGTCGACCTTCTGCGGCAGGTCGTTGCGCATGTCGATGAGCGTGGCGAAGGCGACGTTCGGGTGGATCGCCTCGGCGCCGTAGCCCGCGAGGCACGCGAAGTGGTGCACCTCGCGCGCGCTCCCGGTTTCCACGACGAGCCCGCAGCGCGTGCGCAGGCCCGCCCGCACCAGGTGATGGTGGACGGCGGCGGTGGCGAGCAGCGCCGGGATCGGGATCATTCCCGAGGACACGTCGCGGTCGGTGAGGATGACGATGTTGGTCGCATCGTCCTTGCGCACCACGTCCTCGGCGTCCGCGCACAGGCGCGCGAGCGCCGGCTCCATGCCTTCCGCGCCCCACTCGGCCGGATAGCACATGGAGAGGATCTCGCTGCGGAAGTGGCCGTTGGTGAAGGTCTGCGCGCGGCGCAGCTTCTCCATGTCCTCGAAGGTGAGGATCGGCTGCGAGACCTCGAGGCGCACCACCGGCTCCGTCTGGTCGGGCGAGAGCAGGTTCGGGCGCGGGCCGATGAACGACACCAGCGACATCACGAGCTGCTCGCGGATCGGGTCGATCGGCGGGTTCGTCACCTGCGCGAAGAGCTGCCGGAAATACGCGTAGAACGGCTTGGCGCGGTTCGAGAGCACGGCGAGCGGCGCGTCGTCGCCCATGGAGCCGATCGGCTCCTCGCCCGCGATCGCCATCGGGGTGAGCAGCATCTTCAGGTCCTCCTGCGTGTAGCCGAAGGCCTGCTGGCGGTCGAGCAGCTTGTCGGTGTCCGGCGTGGGCACCTCGTTGGGCGTCGGGATGTCCTCGAGCCGCATCTGCGTGCGGTCGAGCCAGTCCTGGTACGGGCGGTCGCTCGCGAGGTCGCGCTTGAGCTCGTCGTCGGAGACGATGCGGCCATGCTCGATGTCGACCAGCAGCATCTTGCCGGGCTGCAGCCGCCACTTGCGCACGATCTTCTTCTGCGGGATGTCGAGCACGCCCATCTCCGAAGACATCACGATGAGGTCGTCGTCGGTGATGAAGTAGCGCGCGGGTCTCAGGCCGTTGCGGTCGAGGGTCGCGCCGATGAACTTGCCGTCGGTGAAGGCGACCGCGGCCGGCCCGTCCCACGGCTCCATGAGCGCGGCGTGGTACTCGTAGAACGCGCGGCGCTTCGCGTCCATCAGCGGGTTGCCCGCCCACGCCTCGGGGATCATGAGCATCATCGCGTGGGCGATCGGGTAGCCGCCCATCACCAGCAGCTCGAGCGCGTTGTCGAAGGAAGCCGAGTCCGACTGGCCGGGATAGATCAGCGGCCAGATCTTGTCCAGATCCTCGCCCAGCAGGTTCGAATGGATGGTCGCCTGGCGCGACTTGATCCAGTTGAGGTTGCCGCGGAGGGTGTTGATCTCGCCGTTGTGCGCGATGAAGCGGAACGGGTGCGCGAGGTCCCACGACGGGAACGTGTTGGTGGAGAAGCGCTGGTGCGCGAGGCAGATGGCCGACGTGAAGCGCTTGTCCGAAAGATCCTTGAAGAAGGGGCCGATCTGCTCGGCGAGGAGCATCCCCTTGTAGACGATGGTCCGGTGCGAGAACGACGGGACGTAGAACTCGCCCGCGTTCGTGAGCCCGAGCGCGCGGATGGCGTGGCCCGAGGCCTTGCGGATGATGTAGAGCTTGCGCTCGAACGCGTCGCGATCGAGGCTCTTGCGCCCCGCGCCGACGAAGACCTGCCTGATGACCGGCATCGTGCGCCGCGCGGTCTCGCCGAGCGAGCTGTCGTCCACGGGCACCTCGCGCCAGCCGAGAAGCGTCTGGCCCTCGTTCGCGACGGCGCGCTCGGTCTCGCGCACGCAGGCCGCGCGCGCGGCCGGGTTCTTGGGCAGGAAGATCATGCCCACGCCGTAGGCGCCCGCCTTCGGCAGCTTCACGCCCTGCTTCGCCATCTCCTCGCGGAAGAAGGCGTCCGGGATCTGCACCAGGATCCCGGCGCCGTCGCCGTGCAGCGGGTCCGCCCCCGTGGCTCCGCGGTGGCGCAGGTTGTTGAGGATCGTGAGGCCCTTCTCGACGATGTCGTGCGACCTCCTGCCCTTGATGTGCGCGACGAAGCCCACGCCGCACGCGTCGTGCTCGTGGCGCGGGTCGTAGAGTCCCTGCTTCGGCGGGGGGCCGGCGTGTGAATCCATGAGAGGCACCTTCTCGAATCTCGTCCCCTTCCCGGAAGGGGACCTCAGGACAATGGTAGACACGTTTCGCCCCGCGCCGGGGAAACGATCAGGGCGAATTTCGGGCTCTTGGCACCGGCCACGGTTCGGCCGGGATTCCTGCACGGCTCGTGGCCTCTGCGGCCCCTGGGGAGGGGGCCGGCGGAAATCGGGCGAAACCGGAACATGGTAGCGCAGCCCTCGCTGCACTGCAATATAAATGCCACTGAAAAACGTGTCCGGCCGCACGGTGTCCGCCGGGGCGGTTTGAGTAGAATCCACGCATGCCGCGCTCGCCATGACGCCGGACAAGAAGAGACAACAGGGAGACACCGTGATCCGCATCGCCCCCGGCGCGTGGCGCCGCTTCGCAACAGTCGCGCTCGCCGTGCTCGCGACGGCGGTCCTCTCCTCGTGCGGCAGCGGAGCGGTCTCCAACGACAACGCGACCGCCGCGGGCACCGGCCCCGTCAACGTGTCCCCATCCTCGGCCACGGTGTACTCGGAGTTGCCGACGACTTTCATCGTGAGCGGGGGCTCGGGCTCCTACTTCGTCGCCTCGAGCAACCAGAGCGTCGTGCCGGTCGCGTCGAACCTCACGGTCAATTCGTTCACCGTGGTCCCCGCCGACGTCGGGAGCGATACGCCGGTCACCCTCACCGTGCGCGACGCGAACAATGCGACCGCGCTTGCCGCGACCGCCGCGCTCACGGTGAAGCCGCGCACGATCAACACTGTCGTCACGATCACGCCGAGCTCGAGCCAGTCGGCGGCGTGCGGCAGCGCGGTGTGCTCCGGCGGGGACGCCGAGGTGGAGGCCGTGCTCTCCCAGGCGGGGCTGCCCCTCGCGAATCGCGACGTGCGCTTCGACGTGGTGTCCGGCGACGTGCGCATCATCACGTCGGCGCCCGGCGCGGCGGAGGTCGATTCGCTCTCGGGGATCGCGAAGACCGACGGCAGCGGCACGGCGCGCATCCGCATCCGGGCGCTCGCGGGCGCCCCATCGCAGACCGCGCTCCTGCGGATCACGGACCTCGCCTCGGGCTTCTCGCAGACCGCCAGCGTGACGATCGCATCGTCGAGCAACACGCCGCTCGACGCCCAGCCGACGACGATCTCGTTCACCGGACCCGACACGAACACGTGCGCGAGCGGCACTTCGGCCGACGTCATCGTGTTCGGCGGCAATCCGCCGTACAGCATCTCCCAGCCCGGCGGCTTCACCATCTCGCCGACCGTGCTCTCGTCGAGCGGCAGCCGCTTCAGGGTGGGGGCGACCGGGCAGTGCACGACCGGCTCCGCGATCGCGATCGTCGATTCGAGCGGTGCATCGGTCACCGTCACCGTCACGAACGCTCCCGGCACGGCGACACTTCCGGCTTTCGTGGTGGCCCCCGCGGAGGTCACGTTCACGGATTGCAAACAGCAGGCGGGCGTCACTCTTGCGGGAGGAACGGGCAACTACTTCGCCAGCTCCTCAGGGGACCCGCTCGACGTCCAAGTCTCCGGCAACGTGGGCACCATCTCCTTGCCTTCTCTTTCATCGGTCCCGGCCACGGTGCCCTTCGATCTCCAGGCCGGCTTTTCGGATGGGCAAACCGTCCAATCGGTGACGGTCCACGTTCTCGGAACGAGCAGCTGCTGACCCATTCTCGCCTGCCCCAATCGCCCCCTGAGCGGGGGCGACGCGAAAGACTTGCGCCGAAGTGAAAGTTCGGCTTTAATAACCCGCCGTAACCCGCTAATTTTCAAGAAATTCGGAATGCGGGTGCCAAAACAAAGGGGAAAGACCGTGAAACTGCCCTCGCTGAGCTCCCTCGTAGGTGGCGTCCTTGCGCTGCTGTCGGCCCTGGTCCTGACGTCGTGCGGCGGAGGGGGCGCGGCCGGCAACCCCGACTCGCCGGGCACGTCGTTCCAGATCCTGCCCGCGAGCTCGACGCTTTACGCAGGCGTGCCGACGGAGTACCGCATCGTCGGCAGCCGCAAGCCCTACCTCCTCACATCCAGCGAGGCGACGATCCTGCCGGTCCCGTCGAGCGTGGACGGAAACAGCTTCACGCTCCTCGCCAACAACCCGGGCGTGGTCGACACCGGCCTGCCCGCGGGCGCGTTGCCGATTCGCACGGTCACGCTGACCGCCCGCGGCGGTGACGGGCAGAACGCGGTCGCCACGATACAGGTCGCGCAGAACTTCCTCACCGGCTACGGCGTGACGTTCTCCGCGTCCGCATGTCCCACGCAATCGAGCACCACGTCGGCCACCGGTAACGTGGCCTGCGCCGGCGGCGAGACCGGCGTGCGATTCGCGGCGACCACCAACGGCAGCCTCCACGGGGACGAGGCGTTCAACCTGTACATCCTGCGCGGCAATGCCGTTCTGGTCGACCCGGCGACGGGCGCGAACGGCAGCATGATCACGCTGCGCAGCGACCACACGGGCGAGATCACCGCGATCATCCGCGCCGCGAACGGCGGGACGCAGCTCGCCGCGCTTCGCGTCCAGGAGGCGTCGACCGGCGTCTACGCCGATACGCTGTTCGTCATCGCGGGCGGTACTTCGGCCACGACGCTGACCGTGCTGCCGAGCGAGTTCACGTTCACGGGCGCCAACGACGCCGTGTGCGGAACCGGCTCGGGCCAGTTCCTGGTCTTCGACGGCGTGCCGCCGTACACCGCGGTGAGCGGGCTTCCCTCGCTCGTCGTCGTGAACCCGAGCGTCTCCTCGAGCCAGCCCGGCGTGTTCCAGCTCACCGCGGGCAACGCCTCCATCTGCGGCGAGGGCACGATCGTCGTGACGGACGCCGTGGGGGCCCGGGCCACCGTGAAGGTGACGACCGAGCTCGGCACGACGACCGCGCCCACGCCGATCCAGGTCTCGCCGAGCGCCATCACGCTCAGCTGCGGCCAGACCGGCTCGGTGGCAATCGCCGGCGGCACCAGCACCACGTACAGCGCGGTCACGAGCAACCCGAACCTCACCGTGACCGTGAGCGGGTCGATCCTGAGCGTCACGCGCGCCGGCCCGGTCGGCCCCGGCACGGGAACCACCACCTCGGCCGTGACGATCACGGACGGCACCGGCTTCGCCACCGTCTCGGTGACTTCGCCGACGACCTGCCCGTAAACCGGGAAGCAGCGATCGCGAGCGGGCATCTCGAAAGGGATGCCCGCTTCGCTTTCCGGCCCATGCCAACCATCGTCACCGGAGCAGGCGGCTTCGTCGGCGCCGCCCTGCTCCTGCAGCTCGCCGAGCCTCCCACGGTGCTGCACCTCGCCGCGGCCGACTGGCTCGAGCGCGTAGAGGGAACGCGCTTCGCGGGCGCCGTCGTCATCCACCTCGCGGCGCGCGTCCATGCGCGCGGCGACGCCGACCGCCTCCACGACCGCGACAACCGCCAGAAGACCGCGGCCCTCGCGCGCGCGGCCGCCCACGGCGGAGCGCGCCGTTTCGTCTTTTTGAGCTCGGTGAAGGCGATGGGCGAGGAGACGGTCGGGGCGCCGTACACGCCGCAAACACCTCCCGAGCCTCGCGACGCCTATGGCCGATCCAAGCTCGCCGCCGAGCGCGAGCTGCAGCAGATCGCTTCCGGCTCGGCGCTCGAGCACGTGATCGTTCGCGCGCCCCTCGTGCTCGGCGCGGGCGCGAAGGGCAACGCCGCCGCCCTCGTCCGCGCCTGCGACTCGCCCTGGCCGCTTCCTTTCGGCGCCGTGCGGAATCGACGCAGCTTCGTGCACGTGGGCGACCTCGCTCGCCTGCTGGTCGCATGCGGCGAGAGGCCGGCGGCCGCGGGTCGCACCTACCTTGCCGCGCATCGCGAGCCGTTCTCAACGCCCGGCCTCGTCGCGACGGTCCGTGCCGCGCTCGGGCGTCCCGCACGGCTGTGGGACATCGAGCCGCGCCGGCTCGAAGCGATGGCGCGGCTCATGGGCCGGGGCGAGTCGATGCGGCGGCTGACCCGGTCGCTCGAGGTGGATCCGTCCGCCGCCGAGCGCGACCTGGATTGGCTCGCGTCGGTGCCCCTCGCCGGCGCGGTCGACGAGATGGTCGCGTCGTATCGCGCGGAGCGGGGGCGGTGACCTCCGCCATGGCGGTCGCGCTCGTCGTGCCGGCGGCCATCGCCTGGGCGATGATCGGGATCCTGCGCCGGTCGCCCCTCGCCCGGTACCTCGTCGACCGCCCCAACGAGCGCTCGCTCCATGTCCATCCCACGCCCCGCGTGGGGGGCGTGGCGCTGATGCTGGCCGCGCTTCCGGTGGCCCTGTGGCACGCCGATCGGCACCTCATGCTCGTCCTCTCCTGCGCGGCGGTGCTCGCCATCGTCTCCGTCGCCGACGACCTCCGCAGCCTTGCCATCGGCGTGCGCCTCGCGGCTCACCTCGCCGCGGCCGCGCTGGCGGTTTCCGAACTTGGCGCCGTCGGCGGCGTCTCAGTCGTCCTGGTGCTCGCGATCGCCTGGATGACCAACCTCTACAACTTCATGGACGGCGCGGACGGCCTCGCGGGGGGCATGGCGGCCATAGGGTTCGCGGCGTACGCCTTCGCGGCGCACGTCGGAGGCCAGCCGTCGCTCGCGATCGCCTGCCTTGCCTTCGCCTCGGCCGCGGTCGGTTTCCTCGCCTGGAACTTCCCGCCGGCGCGCGTGTTCCTCGGCGATTGCGGCTCCATTCCGCTCGGCTTCCTCGCCGGGACGCTCGGGCTCGCCGGGTACCTGCGGGGCGCATGGCCGCTTTGGTTCCCGGCGCTGGTGTTCTCGCCTTTCATCGTCGATGCGTCGGTCACGCTGGCGCGCAGGACGCTTGCCGGCGAGCGCCCGTGGCGCGCGCATCGCGGACACTACTATCAGCGCCTGGTGCTCTCGGGCTGGAGCCCGAGGCGGCTCGCGATCGCCGCTTACGTGCTGATGCTCGCATCCGCGTTCGGCGCCGTCGCCGGCCGCACGACGGGGCTCATGCTGCAATGCGGTATAATCGCCGCCGCAGCCGCGCTGTACGCGCTGCTGCTCTACAAGATCGAGGCGCGCCTGCCCCCGGCGGGCGATGCCCCGCCATCCCGTCCGCATTGACGGGCGCGCACTGAATCGATCCCGTGTCGTTGCGCAATTCGGTGGGAGCAGCCATGGATACCGTCCACTTCGATGCACGCGCCTTCGGCGCGGCATTGCACGATGCCGCCGCGCTCGTGCTCGCATGCCTGGCCGCGACGTTCCTGGTGCAGGGCAACAACGTGGCCGAGACTTCGCGCGACCTCGCCGCGGTGACGGTCGCCGCGATCCCGATCCAGATCGCCATCAACTTCCTGTTCGGCATCTACCAGGGCATCTGGCGCTACACCAGCCTGCCGGACATCCAGCGCATCATCTTCGCGGTCCTCGCCGGCACGGTGTGCACCTCGATCGCATTGCACGGCACGGGGCTCGATCCCGCCTTCACCTACCGCGAGTACGTCCTGTATCCGGTGTTCCTGATCGCCATCATGTCGTCGAGCCGCATGGCCTACCGCTCGTTCAAGGAGTGGACGCTCTACGGCCGCGGCGAGCAGGGCGCGCCGGTGATGATCATGGGGGCGGGCGACGCCGCCGTGGGGCTCGTGAAGGACCTCTCGCGCAGCCACGAGTGGCGCGTCGTGGGATTCCTCGACGACGACGAGAAGCGTCGCGGGCGCCTCCTGCACGGCGTGCGGGTGCTCGGCGTGCTCGAGGACCTTCCGCGCTTCGCGCAACGCCTGAAGCTGCGCCACGCGATCATCGCGATGCCGTCGGTGCCCTATGCCGTGCGCCGGCGCGTGGTGGAGATCTGCAAGCGCGCGAACGTCACGATCATGACCGTGCCGACGCTGAACGACCTTCCCGGCGCCAAGGGGTCGCCCGCGCGCATCCGCAAGGTGGCGGTCGAGGACCTCATGAAGCGCGAGCCGGTCATGCTCGACGACGCGGGCCTGCACGAGCTGCTCACCGGGCAGGTGGTGATGGTGACGGGCGCCGGCGGATCGATCGGCTCGGAGCTGTGCCGCCAGATCGCCGTCTACCAGCCCGCGGTGCTGGTGCTCTACGAGCTCAGCGAGTACGCGATGTACAAGGTCGACGAGCAGCTGCGCGAGGCGTTCCCGGAGCTCGCCGTCGAGAGCGTGATCGGCGACATCAAGAACCCGCGCCGCGTGAACCAGGTGATGAGCCAGTTCGCGCCCTCGATCGTCTTCCATGCCGCGGCCTACAAGCACGTGCCGCTCATGGAGGAGGACAACGCGTGGGAGGCGGTGCAGAACAACGTGTGGGGCACGTACGTCCTCGCGCGCGCGGCGATCGAGCACGGGGTGAAGCGCTTCGTGTTCATCTCCACCGACAAGGCGGTGAATCCGACCAACGTCATGGGCGCCACCAAGCGGCTCGCGGAGATGATCTGCCAGGCGTTGCAATCCACCAGCCAGACGCGCTTCGAGATGGTGCGCTTCGGCAACGTCCTGGGCAGCGCCGGCAGCGTGATTCCCAAGTTCCAGGAGCAGATCGACAAGGGCGGGCCGGTCACCGTCACGCACCCGGAAATGGTGCGCTACTTCATGTCGATCCCGGAGGCCGCGCAGCTCGTGCTGCAGGCGGCGCTGATGGGCGAGGGCGGCGAGATCTTCGTCCTCGACATGGGCGAGCCGGTGAAGATCGTCGACCTCGCGCGCCAGCTGATCCGCCTCTCGGGGTTTGGCGAGCAGGACATCCGCATCGAGTTCACCGGCACGCGGCCGGGCGAAAAGCTCTTCGAGGAGCTGCTCACCGATCGCGAGCAGACGCTGCCGACGCCGCACCCCAAGCTGCATGTCGCGCGTGACGACCCGCCGCGCGACGGCGAGCTGCTCGGCGAGATCGAGCGCTGGTTCGGCGAGTCCGGCCAGCGCGATGCC
>DATIVM010000150.1:0-2715 GCA_035465975.1 Usitatibacter sp. | reverse complement strand
GCATCACCCAGAGCCGGCCGTAGTCCGGCGTCCCGGGCTCGGCCACCATGCGGTCCACGACCTCCTTCTGCAGCAGGAAGGTGCAATCGCGGATGCGGCCCGCGTGCTCCTCGATGCGGAAGAGGATGGGCGTCGAGACGTTGTAGGGCAGGTTGCCGACCACGCGCAGCGGCGCCGGCAGCGCGGCGAAATCGAGCTCGAGCGCGTCGCCCTCGTGGACGATCACCGCGTCCGCGGGAAAGCGCCGGCGCAGGGCCTCGGCGAGGTCGCGGTCGATCTCGACCACGTGCAGTGGCCGCACCCTTTCCGCGAGCTCGCCGGTGAGGATTCCGGTGCCCGGACCGATCTCCAGCATCGCCTCGCCGGGCCGCGGATCGATCGCCTCGACGATGCGCCGCAGGTAATGGCGGTCGGTGAGGAAGTGCTGCCCGAAGCGCTTGCGCGGGCGCGGAAGCACGGCGGCCCCTCAGCGCGACCGGGCCGCCATCTCGAAGGCGAGGGCGATCGCCTGCTCGAGGCTGCCCGGGTCCACCTCCCCGTGGCCGGCGAGGTCGAGCGCGGTGCCGTGGTCGACCGAGGTGCGGATGATGGGAAGCCCGAGCGTCACGTTCACCGCGGCGCCGAACGCGGCGTGCTTGAGGACCGGGAGCCCCTGGTCGTGGAACATCGCGAGGGCCGCGTCCGCCCCGGCGAGCATGCGCGGCGTGAACATCGTGTCGGCGGGATACGGGCCCGAGACGGCGAGCCCCTCGCGCGCGAGCTCGGCCACCACCGGGGCGATGACCTCGATCTCCTCGCGCCCCAGGTATCCCGATTCGCCCGCGTGCGGGTTGAGGCCGGCGACGAGGATGCGCGGCGCGGGAATGCCGAAGCGGCGCCGCAGGTCCGCGTCCAGGATGCGCAGCACCGATCGCAGGAGGGGCCGCGTGATCGCCGCGGGCACCTTCGCGAGCGGCAGGTGCGTCGTCGCGAGCGCCACACGCAGGCCGCCGCCGGCGAGCAGCATCACGACCTGCGGCGTGCCGGTGCGCTCGGCGAGGTACTCGGTGTGTCCGGTGAACGGGATGCCGGCCTGGTTGAGGACGCTCTTCTGCACGGGCGCCGTCACCATGGCGTCGAACTCGCCGCGCGTGCAGCCGTCCAGCGCGCGGTCGAGGAGGGCGAGGACGTGCGGCGCGTTCGCCGGATCGAGGCGCCCGGCGCTCACCGGATGCGCGACAGGGACGGAAAGCAGCGAGACGGCCGGAGCGTCATCCCGGCCGGGATAGTCGGGAACGTCGAACGGGATCCCGCGCTCGCGCGCGCGCGACGCGATCACCGCGCGATCGCCGACGATGACCAGGCGGCCCGGGAAACGGCGCTGCGCGGCCCATGCGCAGAGATCCGGCCCGATCCCCGCCGGCTCCCCCGCGGTGAGTGCGACGAGCGGCAGCGGATCGGACACGACGCTCGCGGCGCGCGCGGCTCAGCGCTCGTCGAGGCGGTTCTCGACGAACGCGCGGTCGCGCTGCTGGCGCAGCCAGTCCTGGTACGCCTCGTCGGCCTTGCGCGCGCGGATCGCCTGCCGCGCGGCGGCCTTGCGGCGCTCTTCCGGCAGCGCCTCCGAGCGGCGCTCGAGCACCTGCGCGATGTGCCAGCCGAACGGCGTCTGGAACGGCGGGCTCACCTCGCCGGGCTTGAGCGAGTTCATCACGCGCTCGAACTCGGGCACCGTGTCGCCCGGCGCGACCCAGCCCAGGTCGCCGCCCTTCGCGGCGCTCGAATCCTCCGAGTTCTCGCGCGCCACCTGCGCGAAATCGGCGCCGGCAAGGATCTTCTCGCGCAGCTTCTCGAGGCGGTCGCGCGCCTCGGCTTCCGAGAGGCCCTCGCGCGCGCGCAGCAGGATGTGCCGGACGTGCGTCTGCTCGACGCCGCCCGCCGCGGCCTTGGTGCGCTTCTCGACCAGCTTGACGATGTGGAAGCCGTTGGGGCTGCGCAGCAGGTCGCTCACGTCGCCCGGCTTCATCCGCTGCAGCACCTCGAGGAAGAGCGTGGGGAGCCGGCCGGCCGGGCGCCAGCCGAGGCTGCCGCCCTGCAGCGCGTCGGGCGCGTCGGAGTACTGCGCGGCGACCTGCGCGAAGTTGGCCCCGCCGCGCAGCGCGGCGAGCGCCTCGAGCGCGCGGCGGCGCCGCGCCTCGATCTGCTCGGCCGTGGCCTGCGGCGGGACCGACACGAGGATGTGCGAGAGCTCGTACTCGGCGTCCGCGCCGGCTTCGCGCTTCTCGCGCGCGAGCTCCGTCTCCACCTCGGCGTCGGTCACGACGACGTTGTTGTCGACATCCTTCTCGCGCAGCCGCGCGACGAGGATCTCGTTGCGGATGTCGTCGCGGAAGCGGGCGTAATTGATGCCGTCGCGCTCGAGCGCCTTGCGGAAGTCCGGCATCGAGAGATGGTTCTCCTGCGCGATGCGCTCGATGGTGCGGTCGAGCGTGAGGTCGTCCACGCGGATGCCCTCGTCCTTCGCGAGCTGCAGCTGGATGCGGTCGTTGATCATGCGCTCGAGGATCTGGCGGGCGAGCGCGTCGGCGGGCGGGAGCGTCGCGCCCTGGCGCTGCAGCTGGCGCGTGACGAGCGCCACGCGCTCGGCGAGCTCGTTCTGCGTGATCACGTCGTCGTTCACGACCGCGACGATGCGGTCCACGGGCACGATGCGCGAGGGCGTCTTCGAGAGCTGGG
>DATIVM010000149.1:0-2061 GCA_035465975.1 Usitatibacter sp. | reverse complement strand
GAGCGCCTCGCGCAGCTCGGCTGGCATCCGGCACCGGCGCGCCGCGCGCTCGCCGTGGCGCTCGCGTGGCTCCACGAGGGCCCGTACCTCTCGCACGGCGTGGCGGAGAAGCTGCGCCTTGCGCCCGAGGCGCTCGCCGCGCGCGAAAGCTTCCACCGGGAGGCCCCGGCATGACGGAGCGCCTCGTGCTCGTCGCGCCCCGCGCGCGCGATCTCATGTGGGACGCGCTCTGCAACCGCGCGTGCGAGTTGCCGCCGCTCCTGGAGCACGAGGTGACCGCGCAGGCGCTCGCGGGCGCGCCGTCGGAAGACGGCGTCGTGCGGCGCGACCACCGCTGGAGCGCGCGGCCCAACGTCCCGGCGATCCTCGCGCCGCACATCGACTCCGAGTACCTGGAGTGGACCTGCCGCACCGAGTGGCGGCCGCGCGACTATCGCAGCCGCTGGACGATCGAGCCCGCTTTCCTCAGGGAGTCCGCCCTGTGCGAGGTGACCATGGACTTCCAACCGGCCATCGGCGGCCGGGGCACGCGCATCGCGATCGCGCTCGACCTGGAAGCGCTGCGCGCGCCGGCGGCGGTTCGCACCATCACCGCGCGCATCCTCGCCACGCATTTCCGCATGCTCGTGGAAGCCGCCGCCCGGCTCGTGGCCCAGCCCGCGCTACCGCGCGAGGATCCGCAATAGGTTCCAGGCGAGCGCGAGGCCGGTGACCGCCTCGCCGCGCGCCTCGTGGGCGAGGTGCATGCCCAGCGAGAGGATGCCCGAGTGGGGATCGAAGCGGTCGTGGTGCAGGCTCGCTTCGCCGTCCTCGATGACCAGGTGCAGGCACGAGCGGTCCTCGAGGGTTCGCCGGTAGTGCCGCGCGCCCACCGGCGATCCCGCGCTCCCGCGATACAGGCCCGAGTCGACGAGGCGGCGCACCTCGCAAGCGTCGACGGGCCGCTCCCCGTTGGAATGCGCGGCGTGGCGCAGCACGGCGCACTCCACCGCGTCGAACCGCTCCAGCATCGGCGCGATGCTACCCGCGCGCCTTCGCGGCGGGCCGCGTGCGCTTGCGCGTGCGCGTGGCGCGCCCGCTCGGGGCAGGCGTGCGCGCGGCAGGCTTCGCCTGGAGCGACTGGGTGAGTCGGGCGACCTCGGTGAAGTAGCGCTCGCTCAGGCGGCCCGCGAGGCTCGTGAACGCATCGGCGTTCTCCTTGCCGAACTTCGTGAGCCGCTGCGCGGCCTCGGGAAGCGAGGCCTTGTTCGCCTGCATCGCCTCGATCGTCGAATTGGCGATGCTCGAGAGCTTCGCCGCCTGGCCCACGTAGAGTTGCCAGTACTCGATGCCCGAGTCCACGATCTTCAGCTCGAGCATCGCGGCCCGGGCCAGGAGGTCCTGCAGGTCGATGGGCTGCGAACCGGTTGCCTTTGCCATGGTGATCTCCCGGCGCCCCATGTCCGCCCGTAGGCGGGGGCGACTAACAAACCTTAGCTCATTTTGGCGGACCGCGCGAGGTTTTCACGAATCGAAAACGCCGCCGGCCCCGATCCACGCGGGCGACCCCGCATCCCTGGCGGCGTGGGCTGCCGCGTCCAACCCGGTCTAGAATCGACCTTCCACAGAAGAGCGGGGACCGCCCCCGGTTACCATGGCCGATCGTCGCCTCCAGGTCTTCCACGCCGTCGCGAAGCACCTCTCCTTCACCAAGGCGGCCGAGGCGCTCTTCATGACGCAGCCCGCCGTGACTTTCCAGGTGCGCCAGCTCGAGGAGCAATTCGACACGCGGCTCTTCGACCGCGCGCAGGGCCGCATCATGCTCACGCCCGCGGGGCAGGTCGCCTTCGAGTACGCCGAGCGCATCCTGGGTCTCTCGGGCGAGCTCGAGAAGCGCCTGCGCGAGATGGGCGGGCAGGATGCCGGGCCGCTCATGATCGGGGCGAGCAAGACCATCGCGGAGTTCCTGCTGCCGCGCATCCTCGGCGAGTTCAAGGCGCTGCACGCCGGGGTCGTCCCGCGGCTCTTCGTCGAGAACTCGGAGAAGGTGCAGGAGCGCGTGGCCGAGCGCACGCTCGACCT
>DATIVM010000148.1:0-4922 GCA_035465975.1 Usitatibacter sp. | reverse complement strand
GCGCGCGCGGGGATCCACGGCGACGGGCACGAGCTTCACGCCGGGAACGCGCGAGCGCTCCGCCGCGTACACCACCACGTCGTGCCCGCGCGCCGCGAGCCCGCGCGCGAGGTCGCAGAGGAAGACGTGGTTGCCGTACGGATGCCGTTCGCCGAGCGGCGCCGCGAGCGGGGCGACCACGCCGATCCTCATCGCGAGGCGGGACGACGCGGACGCGGCGTTGCGAGCGGCCGTTCGTGGGTCCATCCGATGTCCATTCCGGATGGACCGTTCGGAGGAGCCGAGGGTTCCGAACCGCTCCCCGCGCGTCGCTCCGACCCGACGAAAGCCGGATCCGGTATGCCCCGACGGGATCCGGGAAGGCCGACGCCGGCCCGCGCTAGTCGAGCGTGATGCCCTCGTCGGCCATCACCTTCTTCACCGCGGCGCGCGCCATCACCTCGTTCATCACGCGCGAGTAGTTCGGCAGCGATTTCACGGGAAAACCGGCGCGGTTCCCCCAGCGGTAGAAGACGAGCAGGTAGCCGTCGACGACGCTGTAGCGCTCGCCGATCGACCAGCGCCGCCCGTCGAGCAGCCGGTCGATCTCCTGCAGGCAATCCTGGTAGTTGGACTTCGCCTTCGCCTTCACCGCCTCCTGCGCCGCCGGCTCGTCCACATAGCGCTGGGTGCGGATGATGTGCGCGTAGGTCGGGTGCACCGTGTTCGAGAGCCAGGCCATGGTGGACAGGCATTTCGCCTGCTGCCAGGTGTCCTTGGGCCAGATCCTGCCCTGGCCGAAGCCGCCGGCGACGTAGGCCATGACCCCCAGGTTTTCGGTGAGCACCTTGCCGCCGACCACCAGGCTCGGCACCCGGCCGCGCGGGTTGATGGCGAGGTACTCGGGCTTCCTCTGGTCGCCCTCGGCGAGGTTGAGCCGCTGCGTCTCGTAAGCGATCCCCACTTCCTCCAGCGCGATGTGGGAGGCGAGCGAGCAGGCGCCGGGCGCGTAGTAGAGCTTGATCTTCAAGTTTTCTCCTGGATTCGGCGGGAAGTTCGCGGCCATTGTAGCCTCGTGGGAGAATCCCCCGCGTGGATCCTTCCCCGGCGATTCGGCATGCCTTCCCGCCCGCGCCGCGGCCGCCGCTGCGCGCCGCGCTGCTCGGCGCGGCGTTCGTCGCCGGCTACATCGCGCTCGACTGGCTGAGCTACATCCACCCGATGCAGCAGTACGGCATCACGCCGTGGAATCCGCAGCCGGCGCTCGCGATCGGGTTGCTCGCGCTCCTCGGGCAGCGCTGGCTCCCCGCGGTGTTCCTCGCCGCCGTGCTCTCCGAATGGCTGGTGCGCGGCGCGCACGCGGGGTGGCCCGCGACGCTCGTGATCGGCGCGGTGCTGGCACTGTGCTACGCGGCGATCGCCCGCGCGCTCACCGGGCGCTTCGCGGTGCGCCCCGCCCTCGACTCGCGGCGCGACGCGATCCGCCTCGTCGCCGTGGTCTCCGTGGGCGCGCTCGGCACCGGCATCCTCTACATCGCCGCGCTCCTCGCGAGCGGGGTCGGCCCGCTCGAGCGGCCCTTCTCGGCCCTGATGCGCTTCTGGATCGGCGACGCGGTGGGCGTGCTGGTGACGCTGCCGATCGTGCTGATGCTGTCGCGCCCCGAGCGCCGCGCGCAGCTGCGCGAGATGCTGAAGCACCGCGAGATGCTCGGCTACGCCGCGGCCACGGCGGCCGCCGTCGCGCTGGTATTCCTCAGCCCCGCGACGGAGCAGGTGAAGCTCTTCTACGTGCTCTTCCTTCCCCTCATCCTCGTCGCGACGCGCTACGGCATGGTGGGTGCCAGCGCCGCGGCGATCGTCGTGCAGGGCGCGGTGATCGCGACCGGCGAGCTGGCGGGCTACGAGGCGCTCACCGTGTTCGAGTTCCAGGCGCTCCTCATCGCGCTCACCGTGACCGGCCTCTTCCTCGGCGTGACGGTGGACGAGCGGCGCCGCGCGGAGGCGGAGCTGCGGCGCACGCTCCGGCTCGCCGCGGCGGGCGAGATGGCGGCGGCGCTCGCGCACGAGCTGAACCAGCCGCTCACCGCGGTGGCGAGCTACGCGCGCGCCGGGCGGATGATCGCCGAGGCGCCGGCGCCGGATTGCGCGCTGCTCCTCGAGACGCTGGGCAAGCTGCTCGCCGAGTCGACGCGCGCCTCCGACGTGGTGCGGCGGTTGCGCGACTTCTTCCGCAGCGGCACCACGCGCCTCGCGCCGATGGCGCTCGCGACGAGCGCCGGGCGCGTGCTCGAGGCCGCGCGCGCCCGCGCCGAAACGCTCGGCATCGCGCTCGAGCTCGCCGCGGACGAATCGCTGCCGACGGTGCTCGCCGACGAGACGCAGATGGAGGTCGTGCTGCGCAACCTCGTGGCGAACGCGATCGACGCCGCGGGCTCGGCCGGTGCGGCGGGGAGCGTGAAGGTGGAGATCGCGCGCGACGGTGCGGCGATGCTCCGCGCCTGCGTGCGCGATACCGGGCTTGGCGTCCCGGCGGCGGACGCCGAGCGCATCTTCGAGCCGTTCGAGACGACGCGCGCGAGCGGCATGGGAATGGGCCTCGCCATCAGCCGCGCGATCGTCGAGGCGCACGGCGGGCGGCTCTGGGTCGAGCCGGGCTCGAGCGGCCTCTTCTGCTTCACCCTGCCGATCGAGGCGCCCCATGGCTGAGGAGCTCGCCGTCTACATCGTCGACGACGACCCGGCGGTGCGCGACTCGCTCTCGCTGTTGCTGAGCCTGCGCGGCTATCGCACCGCCACCTTCGCGTCCGCCGAGGATTTCCTCGCGGCGCTGCGGCCCGAATGGAAAGGCTGCCTCATCGCCGACATCCGCATGCCGGGCATGGACGGCCTCGCGCTGCAGCGCGAGCTGCTGCGTCGCGCCGTGCGGCTTCCGGTGGTGATCGTGACCGCGCACGGCGACGTCGCGAGCGCCCGCGCGGCGTTCAAGTCCGACGCCGTGGACTTCCTCGAGAAGCCGTTCGACGAGGAAGGGCCGGTCGCCGCCGTGGAGGCAGCCTTCCGGCGCGAACGCGAGCGCGCCTCGGAGGAGGAACGCACTCGCGATCGCGAGGAGCTCCTCGCGCGGCTCACCGAGCGCGAGCGCGAGGTGGTCCTTCTCCTCGCCGAGGGCCTGCACAACGTGGAGGTGGCCGAGCGACTCGCGATCAGCCCGCGGACCATCGAAGTGCACAAGGCGCGCATCATGGCGAAGCTCGGCGCGCACAACCTCGCGGAGCTCATCCGGGTCGTGCACGGCGGGCCGTAAGGGCCGGCCCCTACGCGCGCGCCCGAATTTTCAGGCGGGCCGCGCCGCGCTATGTTGCCTTCATGACCCGAAGGCCCCTCGACATCCTCGAGCTCGTCGCGATCGCCGTGGCGCTCATCGCGGCGCTGCTCGTGGTGAACGGCATGCCCGGCGCATGAACGCACCCACCGCCATCCAGTGGCTCGGCGCCGCGCTCTTCGCGATCGCGCTGGTGCACACCTTCTCGACGCGCTTCTTCGAGCGCCTCGCGCACGCGAAGCCCGCGCACGCCGGGATCTTCCACCTGCTGGGCGAGGTGGAGGTGTCGTTCGGCCTCTGGGCGATGGCGCTGGTGGCCGCGATGATGGCGATCGGCGGTCCGCGCGAGGCGGTCGCCTACCTCGACCAGCGCGACTTCACCGAGCCGATGTTCGTGTTCGCGGTGATGGTGATCGCCGGCAGCCGCCCGATCCTCGCGCTCGCCGACGCGCTCACGCGCGCGATCGCGCGCTCGCTGCCGATGCCGGGCGGCATGGCGTACTACTTCACGGCGCTCTTCTTCGTCCCGCTGCTGGGCTCGTTCATCACCGAGCCCGCGGCGATGACGCTGGCGGCCCTGATCCTGCGCGACGCCTATTTCACGCGCGGGCTGTCGACGCGGCTCAAGTACGCGACGGTCGGCGTGCTCTTCGTGAACGTCTCCATCGGCGGCACGCTCACCCCCTACGCCGCGCCGCCGGTGCTCATGGTCGCCTCGACCTGGGGCTGGGACCTGCCCTTCATGCTCGCGACCTTCGGCTGGAAGGTGATCCTCGCCGCGGGCGCGAACGCGCTCGCCGCGACCCTGCTCTTCCGCCGCGAGCTGCGCCGCATCCCGGCCTCCGCCGCGTCCCCCCACGCCGCCGCGCCCTGGCCGATCGTGGCCGCGCACGTCGCGTTCCTCGCCGGCGTGGTCGCCTTCTCGCACCACCCCGCGCTCTTCATGGGGCTGCTCGTCTTCTTCATCGGCTTCGCGAAGGCGTACGAGCGCCACCAGGACCGGCTCATCGTGCGCGAGGGCCTGATGGTCGCGTTCTTCCTCGCGGGCCTGGTGGTGCTCGGCGCCCAGCAGCGCTGGTGGCTGGAGCCGCTGCTGCGCGGCATGGATCCCTCGGCGGTCTACTTCGGCGCGACCGCGCTCACCGCCGTCACCGACAACGCCGCGCTCACCTACCTCGGCTCGCTGGTGGATGGGCTCGACGACGCGTTCAAGTACGCCCTGGTGGCGGGCGCGGTGACCGGCGGCGGCCTCACGGTGATCGCGAATGCGCCGAACCCCGCGGGCTACTCGATCCTGCGCGGCCACTTCGAGGGAGCGATCCATCCACTGGGACTCGCCGCCGCCGCGACGCCGCCGACCCTCGTCGCGATCCTTGCGTTCCACCTGCAAAAACTCGGAGGTCTCGCCATGGGATACGCCCTCGAGCTCTACGACTGGATGCTCGCCCTCGATCCGGCCGCCGCGTTCCTCTTCCTCGTGCCGTTCGTGGTCGCCGCGGCCGGCATCAGCCGCTACTGGCTCGAGACGCACGAGGAACCGCAGCGCGCGACGACGCGCCGCACCGCCCCGCACGCGTGAGCCGCTAGAGCCGCGTGATGAGCGACGACGTGTCCCAGCGCC
>DATIVM010000147.1:0-2199 GCA_035465975.1 Usitatibacter sp. | reverse complement strand
GCGCGTGCCGAGCGTCGCCGTCGCGAGCAACGCCGTGCTCATCGCCTACAAGCTCGAGCGCGACGCGACGCACCTCATCGAGCGCATGCGCATCCCGCTCGACTCGCCCGATCTGAGCAAGGGCCTCGACGAGGCGCCGCCCGTCGCGGGCCACATCAAGAAGGACAAAGAGCTCGGCGACGTGAAGCTGATCAACGAGGACAAGCTCCCGGGCGACGCGCCGGCGATCGCGTGCGGCACCGAGGGCTGCTTCGTGGCGTGGCACGGCGAGCAGGGCGGCGCGCACGTGGCGCTCGTGGAGCCGGCGCAGGGCAAGGTCATCTGGCGCGACAACTGGCGCACCAACAAGAGCGCACAGAAGAACGGCGGTCACCCGGCGCTCGGCGTCGGCCCGGACGGCCAGGTGATGCTCAGCTGGTTCGAGAAGAACACCGTGCGCATGGCGATCGTGACGCGCGACGGCGTCGGCAAGGAGAGCGTCGTCGCCCACGTCTCGGGCGAGCCGCCGCGCCCGTGGATCGCGCCGGCCAAGAACAAGAACGAGTGGCTCGTCGCCTGGCAGGACTTCGAGGGCGCGCGGGCCGAGGTGGAGGCTGGCAAGGTCGTCTGCACGCCTTGACCGCTTCGGGTGGCATGCAAGACACGCGGCCGCCGGCAACCGCTCGCAACGAGGCGCTGCTCGTCTCGCTGATCGTCACCGCAGTCGTCGGGCTCGGCGCGCGCCTCGTCCCCAAGGCGCACGTCGCGACGTTCGTGGGGTTCGTCTTCCTCTTCGCGGTGTGGCGCCTGTTGTGGACCAAGGACGACGCGCGCGTGAAAGAGTTCGGCCTGGGCCTCGGCGGGCTGCTGCTCCACCAGCCGATCTCGCCGGTGGGTGTCGTCAAGTCGGGGCTCCGCGCGCTCGCGGTCGCGACCGTGTGCGCGGCGGTGATCTTCGGGCCGTACTACTTCGCCTGGCGCATGTGGTGGCACCCGCAGCAGCACCCGTCGCTGGAGCTCGCGCCGCTGGCCACGCTCAACGACGTGCTCGGGCAGCTGCTCCTCATCGCGCTGCCCGAGGAGGCGTTCTACCGCGGCTACCTGCAGTCGCGCCTCGACGAGGCGTGGCCGAGGCGCGTGCGCATCCTCGGCGCCGACGTGGGGCCGGGGCTGCTGGTCGCGTCGGTCATCTTCGCCGTCGGCCACTTCGTGACGATCCCGGTCGCGCCGCGCCTCGCCGTGTTCTTCCCGTCGCTGCTCTTCGGGTGGCTGCGCGCGCGCACCCGAGGGATCGGCGCGTCGCTCACGTTCCATGCATTCTGCAACATCTTCTCCGAGGCCCTCGGCCGCGCCTACGGGGTGTACTGATGCGCGCCGCGCTCTTCGACCTCGATCGCACGCTGGTCCGCAAGGAGACCGCGACGCTCTACGTCCGCTACCAGCGCGAGATCGGCGAGGTGGGCCTGCGGGATCTCTTGCGCGTCTCGTACTGGGTGGCCAAATACACGCTCGGCATCCTCGACGCGCAGGACGTCGCGGCGCGCGCCGTGGGCACGCTGGCCGGCAAGCCCGAGCACGAGATGATCGAGCGGTGCGACGAGTGGTTCGTGCGCTGGGTGGAGCCGCACATCGCCGAGGAGGGCCGGCGCGCGGTCGAGCGCCATCGCCGCGAGGGCGATCTGATCGCGATCGTGACGGGCGCGACGCCCTACGTGGCGCGGCCGCTCGCGCGCAAGCTCGGGATCGAGCACGTGGTGGCGAGCACCCTGGAGGTGGACGAGGCGGGGCGGTTCACGGGGCGGCCGGAGCAGCCGCTGTGCATCGGCGAGGGGAAGGTGACGCGCGCGGAGCGGCTCGCGGCGGCGCAGGGGTTTCGGCTCGAGGAGGCGGTGTTCTACTCGGACTCGTGCACGGACTTGCCGCTTCTATTGCGCGTGGGGGAGCCGGTGGTGGTGAATCCGGATCCGCGACTGGCGCGGGAGGCGAGGAGGCGCGGGTGGCGGGTGGAGAGGTGGTGAGAGGGAGAGAGGGAAGGAGAGGGATGCCCCCCCTGCGTCGGCTTCGGCGGCGTGCTCGCGCTGCCATGGGATGACCGCGTCACGTAAGCAGCGCTGCGCGCGTCCGCCTGCAGGCGCCGGTCCTCCCCACGGTGGCTGCTCCACGACCACACGACACATCCTCGCAGCCACCGGGGAGGATTTGGACCACCGCGTCTCCCGC
>DATIVM010000146.1:0-7460 GCA_035465975.1 Usitatibacter sp. | reverse complement strand
TGCATCGCGGCACTCATCGCAGCGGGCGGCCGACGCCGCGCGGGAAGAGGTCGTCGAGGAAGAAGTGCAGCTGGACGAGCACGCCGGTGCCGCCCCCGGTGTGGTTCACCGGGATCACGGCCTCCAGGCCGAGCTGCGTGTAGCGGCCCGCCCAGATGAGGCCCGGGTTCACCGTGCCGCTCCAGCTTCCGCCACCGCGATCGAGCGGCTTCTCCATGGCGAGCTCCACGAGAGGGATGATCCGGTTGAAGGGCTCGCGCAGCCCGAGGTCCTTCACGAACGACTGCAGGTAGGGAAGGCTGTACTCGAGAGCGAGGCCGATCCCGAGCGTATGGGGATGGCGCTCGACCGAGGTGTTGCCGTCCTCGTCCACGCTGGCCGTGCTCGAGCGGCTGGGGATGCCGACCCCGAGGGAGCCCGTGACCGCGAGCGGCCGCAGGAATCGCATGGAATCCGGAAGGTCGCCGAAGCCCCTGCCCGCGAAGAGCGCGGGCGTGACGGTGCTGAACGTCTCGGCGCCGACGCTCTTCGCGCCGGTGTTGCCGATGTCCCAGTCGACGCCCACCGAGGCGATGCTCTCGTGCTCCTCGTCCAGGTGGAACCGGTACTTCGCGCCGAGGGCCGCGTTGTCGAAGCCGCGCTGCACGCCTTCGTCACTCTTCAGCCGCAGCCAGGTGGCCCCGGCCTCCATGCCGAAGTCCTTCGTGATGCGTTTCGCGAAATCCACGGAGGCGGCCGTCTCCTGCGCGCCGGGGCCTTCGCCGGATGGGCCGAGGTTGCGCCGCGAGAGCGTGGGGAAGGACAGCTCGTCGGCGACGAACGGGTCGTCGGTCGCGAAGGTCGCGGGGAAGAAGCGCTTGCCCGCGAAGCCGTGGGCGAGCGCCGGCTGGTGCAGGCCGGCCATGGCGAGGAGCGCAGGCAGGAATCGAAGCGCGGTCTTTCTCATTGTTGAGTTTCCCGGTCGTCATTGGCGAGCGCGCGAACGCGAGCGCGTGCGGCGCCGCGACATGGGGCTGCGGAAAGCTCGCGGGTGGGTTCGCGCCGCGCGAGCGCGTGGATCACGCCGCGAGAGTGGGCGGGCCGCGGCTGCCGGGAAGCCGCACCTCGGTGCCGAACGGCAGCGGGGCGCAATGGGTGTCGAGGGTGACGAACCCGGTGGAGAACGTATACGGCGGCGGCTCCGGCATCGCGTGGAACGCGACGAAGAACGCCATGATGCAGAGCGGGCAGTGGGTGCGCCCGCCTTCGTCAGCCAGCGCGGCCGGACCTTCCCGCGGCGGCGCATCGGCCGGATCGACCATCATGCCCGCCATGTGGCAGAGCGGCATCGCCTCGTGCGCCATGCGCGCGTGCGCGGCCGAGACCGCGGGCCAAAACGCGGCCCACGCCACTCCGAGAAGGGCGATCAGCGCGGCGATGCGGCGACGGGTTCGCATGAATGCGAGAACAGCGGGGCGGGAAAATTGTTCCCGGGACCCCGATTCTACCGGCGCACGCCCGGCGCCTCCATCGGAAGGCCCTGCGCGCGCCACGCGAGGTAGAGCTCGAGCGCGACGAGGTCGGGCGAACCGAAGGGCGGCATCGCGGCGCGCACGCCGTTGAAGCACGCGCGCAGGCGCCGCTGCAGCGAGCCGGGCCGCTGCCACTCGAAGCGGTACGCGGGCCATCCGGTCGGCTGGCCCTGGCTGATCGTCTCGGCGAGCAGCGTCTTTCCCCAGCTCGCGTCGTGGCAGCTCGTGCACGCGAGGTCGAGCTGGCCGATGCGCGTGAAGTAGAGGTCGCGGCCCTTCTCCCAGGTGGCGTGCGCGGGACCGTCGATCGAGACGCTCATCGGCAGGCCGCGCGACTGCTTCGCGATGTAGGCCTCGAGGCCGAGGAGATCGTCGGATTCGGCCGCGAGCTTCGGCGCGCCCAGGCCCCCCACCACGCAGCCGTTGATGCGGCGCGCGAGGTCGATCACCTCGTCCGCGCCGGCGTCGTATTTCGGGTAGCGCGCGGCCACGCCCTTCATCGAGGCGCTCGCCTCTCCATGGCATCCCGCGCACGAGCGGCCCTGGTACGGACGCGACCAATAGTCCTTGCCGCGCCGGACCCACAGCGCCATCGGGTTCGCGAAGTCGTCGGTCTGCAGCGCGCGCAAGTCCGCGCTCAGGAATGCGCTGCCGTTCCTCGCCGGCACGGGGCGCGCGGGCTCGTCGGCGAGGACCGGGGCGGCGAGCGCGGCGAGAAGGACGATGGCGAGGCGCACGCTAGGCGACCTTCACCAGGGCGGACACCCGGCCCGATTGCCCGCGGTCGTCGCGCCACTCGACGACGATCTCGCCGCTCGCGGTCGCCACCACCGGGAAGACGAAGTACGGATTGGCCGCGATGCCGGAGCCGAGCTCGACGCGGAACACCTCGCGCCCGCCGTAGCGGCAGGCGAGGCGCTCCACGATGTTGAGCGGGATGACCTTGCCGTTGTAGTCGCGGCGGAAGCCGGTCTCCATCGGGTGCTGGACGATGACGCGCACCGGGAAAGGCTGCCCGCGCTTCACCTCGGGCGGCACCTGGATGCGGCCGAGCATCACGTGAGCGATCCCTCGTCGAGGCACGCCGCGCTCTCCACGACCACCTCCTTGCGCGCGATGCGGAACCGGTTGCCGGAGAGCGCGGCGACGACCGTCACCTTCTGCGTGCCGGCGAGCCGGATGCGCGTGGAGAGCTCCGCGCGCCCCGACCACGGGCCGAGGTGGAAGGTGGCGACGGCGGGACGCGGATTGCGCTCGGCGATGACGTGGATCGCGCTCACGTGGTCCGTTTCGCTCATGGGGCTCGGCACCTTCACCGTGAACGGGACGGAATGGCCGTTCTCGGCGATGGGCGGGAGCGAGATCTCGATGCCGCCCTCCTCCGGGGCCGCGCCCTTGGTGATGGCCTCGACGAGCGGCCGGATGTCCTGCACCTCCTGCGCCGAGGCCGGGAGCGCCGCCGCGGCCGCGCCGCCCACGGCGAGCGCGATGAACGCGCGCCGCTTCATCGCAGCGTCGAGAGCCATGCGACGAGGTCCTCCACCTGCCGGCCGGTGAGCACGGGCTTTCCCGCGTACTCCGGCGCGACGCGCGTCAATCCCTCGACGCGATGGAACGCGGGCATGGCGGCCTTCGCGTTCACGCGCGTGATGTCGGCGATGCGAAGCCGGATCTGCGCGGGCGTGAGGCGCGACGCGACGCCGGCGAGCGACGGCCCGACGTTGCCCGCGGGCGAGATGCCCGGCGCCGCATGGCAGAGCACGCAGTGGCCGCCGTCACGCGCGATGAAGACGGTGCGTCCGCGCGCCGCATCGCCATCGGGGGCCAAAGGCTTCTCGATCCCGTCGTCCGCGAACAGCGATGCGCAACCCACCGCGACGAGGCCGAAGAGAAGAGCGGCAACCTTCACGTCATTCCCATTCCCGCCATTCCCATTCACGTCATTCCCGCGGAGGCGGGAATCCCTGCGCGAGCCACGGATCGACACGGATGGCCTACGCCTTGAGCTTCTCCGGCTTCACCGGCAGCGAGCGGATGCGCGTGCCGGTGGCCGCGAACACGGCGTTGAGCACCGAGGGCACGACGCAGAGCGCGCCCGGCTCGCCGTGGCCGCCCCAGAAGCCGCCCGTCGGCACCAGCAGCACCTCCACCTTCGGCGGCGTGAGCGGCATCGCGGGCAGCGGGAAGTCGTGGAAGTTCGACTGCACGATGCGCCCGTCCTTCACCGTGTGCTGCTGGAAGAGCTGGCCGAGGTTGAAGACGACGTTCCCCTCGGCCTGCGCGCGGCACGCGTCCGGGTTCACGACGTAGCCCGAGTCGATGGCGAAGACGATGCGGTGCACGCGGATCGCGCCGTCCTTGACCGACGCCTCGGCGACCATCGCGGTGTAGCTGCCGAAGCCGTCCGCCACCGCGACGCCGCGCCCGACGCCCTCGGGCAGCGGCGATCCCCAGCTCGCGGCCTTCGCGACCGCCTCGAGCACGCCGCGGTTCTTGTCGCCGGGCTTGAGCATCGCGAGGCGGAATTCCACCGGGTCGCGGTCGGCGGCATGCGCCACCTCGTCGAGGAAGCACTCGCGGTAGAACGCGTTCTGCAGGCCCGGCGCGCGCCAGAAGCCCACCGGCACGTGGCCGTTGCGCATCGCGTACCGGCACGCCTGGTTGGGAATGGTGTATGGCGCGTCGCTCAGCGTACGCACCGCCGTGAAGTCGATGCCGTTCTTGATCGCCTCGGGCCGCAGCAGCGCGAGGATCGAGGGGCAGGCGATGGTGGATTTGAGCGCGACGAGCTTTCCCTGCGCGTCGAGCCCCGCCTGCATGCGCACGAGGGAGGCGGGGCGGTAGAAACCGTGCTGCATGTCCTCCTCGCGCGACCAGATGAGCTTCACCGGCGTGCCGGGAAACCGCTTCGCGATCAGCACGCCCTGCCTCACGTAGTCCTGCGGCGCGCCGCGGCGTCCGAAGCCCCCGCCCAGCAGCGGCTTGTTCACCTCCACCTTCTCGAGCGGCAGGCCCGCGGTCTCGGCGGCCGTGGCGAGCGAAGCCTCCGCGTTCTGCGTCGCGGTCCACACCTCGAGCGTGCCGTCCTTCCTGAACCACGCGGTGCACGTCATCGGCTCCAGGGTCGCGTGGCTGAGGTACGGCGAGCCGTACTCGGCGCCGATCACCTTCGCCGCCGAGCGCATCGCGGTGGTCGCGTCGCCGAGCTTGCGCGCGCTCGCGAGATCCGTCGCGTCGAGCCCCTGCTTGAACGAGGCCATGATGGTCTCGCTCGAGGCGTCCGCGTACTCGCCGCCATCCCACTCGATCTTCAGCTTCTTCGCCGCCTCGTTGGCCCGCCACCAGTTGTCGGCGACCACCGCGACGAAGCCCTCCTCCTTCACGACGCCCTTCACGCCGCGCATCTTCTGCGCGGCCGACGCGTCGACGCTCTTCACCTTGCCGAGGAACACCGGGCACTGGACGATCGAGGCCATGAGCATGCCCGGCAGCTGCACGTCCACGGCGAACACGGGCTTGCCGAGCACCTTGGCGGGGATGTCGAGGCGCGCGACCGAATGGCCGGCGATGGTCCAGTCCTTGGCGTCCTTGAGCGCGACGTCCTTCGGCGCCTCCAGCTTCGCGGCCCGCGCGGCGATCCTTCCGTAGGTGGTGCGGCGCTTGCCGTGCGTGATGACGCCCTTCTCGGCCCTGCATTCGGAGGCCGGCACCTTCCACTGGGCGGCCGCGGCCGAGACGAGCATCTCGCGGGCCGCCGCGCCCGACTTGCGCAGGTAATCCTGCGAGGTGCGGATCGCGGCGCTCCCGCCGGTGGACATGGAGCCCCAGATGCGATGGCGCCGGATGTGCTCGTTGGGCGAGGCGAACTCGGTGGAGACCTTGTGCCAGTCGCAGCCGAGCTCCTCGGCGACGAGCTGCGCGAGGCCGGTCATGCTGCCCTGCCCCATCTCGGAGCGCGCGATGCGGATCACGACGCGGTCGTCCGGATGGATCACGATCCAGTGCGTCACCTCGGGCTTCTCGCCGGGGCGCGACATGTCGAGGACGCCCGCGGCGGCAGGCAGCGAGAACTCGAGCGCGAGCGCGCCGCCGGCGGCGACGCTCGCCTTCAGGAACTGGCGGCGGTCGATGGCGAGGGTCATGGCGGCCTCCTCACACTTTCTGGCCGTTGGGCGCGAGGGCGGGTTGCGGCGCTCCGGCGACCTTCTCGCCGGCGGCGGCGTGGATCGCCTTGCGCACGCGGCCGTAGGTTCCGCAGCGGCAGAGGTTGGTGATGGCGGCGTCGATGTCCGCGTCGGTCGGCTTCGGGTTCTTCTCGAGGAGGGCGGTGGCGGCCATGATCATCCCCGCCTGGCAGTAGCCGCACTGCGGGACGGCGTGCTCGATCCACGCCATCTGCACCTTGGTGAGGCCGGGTTTCGCCAGGCCTTCGATCGTGGTGATCTTCTTGCCGTCGAGCTTTCCGACCGCCGTGCTGCACGAGCGCACGGGTTGGCCGTCGACGAGCACGGTGCATGCGCCGCACAGGCCGATGCCGCAGCCGTATTTCGTTCCGGCCATCCTGAGCTCGTCGCGCAGGACCCAGAGGAGCGGCATCTCGGGCTCGACGTCCAGCGTGCGGACGCGTCCGTTCACGATCAGCTTGGTCATGGAAATACCTCGGAAGGAAGGCGGGGGCTTGAGTCGATTCTGCTACCGGCGATTGACGGCTGCAACGTGCCGAGCCGCGCCCGTCGCGGAACGGCGACGTCGACCGAACAGCGTCGCATGCCTCGATGGCATCGCGCACGCGAGTGCGATTTCACACCGGGGAGGAACGGGCTATCCCGGACCGTGGCGGAAAACGTAGTTGCCCGAATTGGGCATGCGTGGCCCGCGCGAGACCACGACCTGCGACCAATCGCCGTTCTCGATGGCGCCGCGCAGCACCGACTCGTAGCGCGCGAGGAGCTCGGATTCGTGCGGCGAGCTCGCGTAGTAGTAGAGGTACTCGGGAAGGCTCTGCGCATCGCAGTGCGCGTTGTAGGCGCATTCGTCGAGGAGCCGCGGGTTGTCCGCGCCGCACGCGTAGCCGTACTCGCAGGCGAGGATCTGCCACGCGTTGTAGAACGCGCGCGGCTCCACGGCCTGCCCCGCGGGCCCCACCCGAAGCGTGAGATCCGGCCACGTGTTCGAGAGGAGGCGCCCGGCGAGCATCATCGCCTCCGGGTCCTTGGTGCCGATCGCCTGCTCGAGCGTGGAGATCTGCGAATCGGAGAGCGTCGCCGTGCGCCATTGGCCGGCACGGCGCGCCTGCCAGATCTCGTGCTCGACGGTGGCGGCGCGGGCCTTCGGATCGCCGGCATCGGCGGCCGCGCCGAGGAGCTTGTCGAGATCCGCCTGCTCGAGCTTCACGTCCTCGAAGCCGGCGCAGCGGTCGACCGCCGTCTTCTCGAACGCGGCGATGCGCTTCTCGCGCAGCGGATCGCTCTCCGGCAGCGCCTTCAGGAACGCCTCGCGGCGCTCCTCCGCGGGCTTCGACTGCCCGCGCCGGCGCCACGGGCGATCGGTGACCGTCGCGCACTTGCGCAGGATGTCGTACTGGACGTAGAGCCCCTCGGCGGTCGAGCCCTGCGGCGAGTTGCGCAGGCGATCGTAGAGCTCGCGGTAGGAATGCGCGTTCGCGTACTCATTGTAGAGCGAGGAGCGCTGCGGGGCGGTGGCGGCGCGCACGAAGGGCGCGGGCGCCGCCGCGGGGCGCGCGGCAAGCCGCGAGCGCGGGGCGAGCTGCGCCTTTTCCGCGCCCCGGCCGGCGGCCGCCTTTTCGGGCGCCACATCCGCGGGCGAGGAGGGCTTGAGCTCGAGGTACGCGGCGGCCACGAACACCACCAGCGCGGCGAAGAAGGCGAGGATGCGGAGGTTCATTGCGCTTCCGAAAGCAGGTATTCCGCGCCCTTCTCCGCGATCATG
>DATIVM010000145.1:0-4706 GCA_035465975.1 Usitatibacter sp. | reverse complement strand
GGCCGCCCGCGCGCGACGTCCGGTGCGTCGCTCCCGCGGAAGAGGCCGTGCACGTGCCGCCGCAGGTAGCCTTGCAGGAGGCGGTCGCCCAGGGACTTGCCCTTCCCCGCCGCCTGCGCGTACCACTCGCGGATCAGGGCCTCGCCGTAGAGGAGATCCACCGGGCATTCCACGAAGACCGGCCCGGGAACGCCCTCGAGCGCGATCGCGAACGCCTCGTCCACCGAAGCCGCGAGCTCCGCCACGCGCCGCACGCGGATCGCGCGCTTCACGTGCGGGGCGACCACGGGACGCGCGTCGATGTCCTGTAGCGCGCCGCGTCCCTGCAGCGCGGTCGGGGCGGCGCCGCCGAGGAGCACGAGCGGCGATTGCGCGAGGTGTGCGTTGGCGAGCGCGGTGACGGAGTTGGTGATGCCGGGGCCCGCGGTGACCGCCGCCACCCCCGGGATCCCGGTGAGCCGCGCCATGGCGTCGGCCGCGAACACGGCGGTCGCCTCGTCGCGCGTATCGACCACGCGGATGCCGCGCGCCTTCGCCGCGACGAGAATCGGCGAGATGTGCCCGCCGCAAAGCGTGAAGACCACCGGCACGCCGCGCGCGGAGAGGACGGAGGCGATGCGATCGCCGCCGTCGCGCTGCCGCCCGCTGCCGTCGTTCATCCCGGGGAGTCCCGCCGTTGTTTCGCGAGATGCTCCTCCACCAGCGCGCGATAGTCCACCTTGCCGACGCGGGTGAGCGGCAGGCTCGCGCGGAATTCCACTTCCCGGGGGCACGACCACTTGATGAGCCGCTCGCGGCAATGGGCGATCAGCGCCTCGGCGGTTGCCGGCTTCTCGAGCGAGCGGTCCCTCAGCACCACGTACGCCTTCACGCGCTCGACCTGCGCCGGGTCCGGCACGCCGACCACGCACACGTCGGCCACCAGCGGATGCTCGGCGAGCGCGGCCTCGACCTGCGCCGGGTACACGTTGAAGCCCGACGACTTGATCATGCGCTTCAGGCGCACGGTGAAATAGAAGAAGCCGTCGGCGTCCATGCGGCCGAGGTCGCCGGTGTGCAGCCACTTGCGGCCGTCGCCGTGGACGCGCAGGGCCGCCGCGGTCGCCTCCGGGTCGTCGAGGTAGCCCAGCATGACCGCGGGACCGCTCAGGCAGATCTCGCCCTCCTCGCCGACGGGCGCCGTCTCGGTGGTCCCGGTGCGGCAGATCTTCGCCAGCATGTCGGGCATCGGGACGCCGATGGAGCCCTCGCGGTAGCCTTCGAGGGGCGTGGCCATGATGCCGCTCACCGCTTCCGTGAGGCCGTAGCCCTCGAGGATGCGCACGTGGCCGCCGCGTCTCGCCGCGAGCTGCTCGAAGCGCTCGCGCACCGCCTGCGGCAGGCGGTCGGCGCCGCAGAAGCACGCCTTGAGGGCGGAGAGGTCGGCCGTGGCGAGCGCCGGATGCTTCGAGAGCGCGTCGAAGAGCGTCGGCACGCCCACGATGTAGTTGGGCTTGGCGCGCCGGATGACGCGCGCCGCGGTCGGCGCATCGAACACCGGCACGAGGATCGTCTTCCCGCCCGAGAGGAGCACCGTGTTCACGCACACGCCGAGCCCGAAGCCGTGGAAGATCGGCAGCGCCGCGAGCATCGAATCGCCGTCGCCGAACGCGACCCACGAGGCGGCCTGCAGGCCTTCGGCGATGAAGTTGCGGTTGGAGAGGACGACCGCCTTCGGCAGCCCCGTGGTGCCGCCGGAGAAGAGGATCGCCGCCGGGTCGTCGCTGCGGCGCGAGGGGCGCGGCGCCGGCGGATACTCCCGCACCATCAGCTCGCGCCACCAGCGCACCCGCTTGTCCGGCGCGACGGGGCGAATCTTGCGCCCCTTCTTGAGCCAGAAACCGATGCGCGCGAGCGGCGGAAGGTAGTCGCCGATGCGCGACACGATGATCGTCTCGAGAGGCCGCTTCGGCGTCGCCGCGGCGAGCACGGGGTGGAACGCGTCGAGCGTGAGCGAGATGCGTGCGCCGGTCATGTCCAGGTAGCGCGTGATCTCCGCGCCGGTGGAAAGCGGATGCACCATGGCCGCCTCGGCCCCCAGGCGGTTCGCGGCGTAGAACGCCATGATCCCCTGGGGTGTCGTCGGCATCGAGACCAGGATGCGCTCGCCTTCGCGCAGGCCGCAGTCGGCCAGGGCGCCCGCGCAGCGATCGATGTCCTCGCGGACCCGGCGATACGTCGAGGTGCGGCCGAAGAAATCCCATGCGATCGCCTCGGGCGCGCGGCGCGCGACGGCGGCGAGCGCCTCGTAGAGCGTCGTCTCGGGATATTCGAGATGGGCCGGAACGCGGCCGTAGTGGCGCAGCCAGGGAAGCTCTTCCATGATCGATCCAGCCTAGCAACACGGCACCGGCGCGCCGTTGCGCGATATCAACCGGCCATCGACCGCCTCAGCCCCCGGGGTGGGTGTAGTTGAGGAAGCGCTCGGGGCTCACCCGGATCGCCGCCCCCGTCGGGCACGCGCGCACGCAAGCGGCGCCCCCGTCGAGGTCGCGGCACATGTCGCACTTCACCGCCTTCTTCACGACGTCCTTCGATTTCGGCTTCGGCTCCATGCCGGGCTCCGGCCCCGCTCCCCACAGCAGCCACGACCAGAGGCTCGGGCGGCTGCGTCCCGGATCCACCGGCGCGAGCTGGATCACGCCATAGGGGCAGTTGCGCACGCAATTTCCGCACCCGATGCACGCGTCGCTCACGAAGACCTCGCCCTCCGGCGAGCGGCGGATCGCGTCCGGCGGGCAATCCTTCATGCAATGCGGGTGCTCGCAGTGCCGGCACGAGGTGGGAACGTGGATCTGCGCGAAGGTGGGGCCCGCCTCGCGGTCGAGGCGCGAGGTGCCGTCGTGGGTATCGGCGCAGGCCTTCTGGCAGTTGTCGCAGCGGATGCACAACCCCTCGTCGATCAGCAGCACGTCGGTCGCCTCGCCCACGCCCTGCTGCATCAGGAACGCGATGACGTTCCCCGGGTCCGAATGCGCTTCCATCGCCGCGTTCATGCGCAGCCGCTCCAGGAAACGGCCTTCCATGTCCTCGCGCCAGCGCGGGTTGCGCGCGAGCACGCGCTTGAAGGCCCCTGCGTCGAGGACGACCGCCTCGGTGAGCACCGCCGCCTGCACGGTCGCCGTGCGCGGCGACTCCGAGATGAGCGCCATCTCGCCCACGTAGTTGCCCGCGGACAGGTACGACAGCACGACCTCGCGCCCGGCGATCCTCCTCGAGATGGTGACCGAGCCGCGCCGGATGAGGTACAGCCCGTCGGGCGCGTCCCCCTCGCTGAAGAGCACCTCGCCGGCGCCGTAGTTCCCGACCCGCACGCCGGCGGCGAGCAGCTCGTCGAGATCCTCGTCGGGAAGCATCGGGGCGAGGTAGGTTCGCACCGCCCGCTTGAGGAACGTCTCGTCCACCTGCCGCCGGATCGCCTCGACCGAGGCGATGAGCTTGAGCATCGCGCGCCGCGGGACCTCGACCAGCACGCAGTCGGGCCCGGCGCGCACGGTGCTCGAGCGGCGGCGACCCGAGATGAGGCCCAGCTCGCCGAAGAACTGCCCGGGGCCGAGCGGGAACCACTCGTCCTCGCGGCTCGCGCTCTGCACGTGCACCTCCCCGCCCACCACCATCATGAACGAGTTGGTGTAGTCGTTGCGGCGGAAGACGATCTCCCCTTCCTCGGGCGTGCGCAGCTCGCTCTCCAGCATCAGCTCGCGCAGCTGCAGGCGGTTGATGCCGGCGAGCAGCGGCACGCTCGCCTGGATCACGTCGAGCACTTCCGCCACCGTCTTGCGGCGCGAGAAGTTGGCGAACTTGCGCGCGAGCAGCGGCTCGTCGGCCGGAGCGATGTCGCGCCCGAGCGCGAACTCGACCGCCTCGTAGCCCTGGTTCATGGCCTGCTTGATGAGCGGGTAGCCGCCCAGCGCGCCGATGATGTAGAGCCCCTTCACGTTCGACTCGTACCGGTCGCTGAGGGCCGGCACGCAGTTCGGATCCGCGCTCGGGAACTTCACGCCGAAGCCCTCGACCAGCTTGCGCGGCGGGATCGCCCCCAGGCGCGCGATGACGCGATGGCACTCGAGCAGGTCGGGCCCCGCGGGCGTCTTCACGTGGAACGCGAGCGGGACCGCATCCCCGCGCTCGATCCTGAGCGCCGAGGTGCCGTAGCGGCACTCGATGCGCCCTTCCTTGATCGCCGCCATCACCAGCGTGAGGTTGCCCTCCTTGCAGCGCGCGAACTCCTCGTTGCGGTTCACCAGGATCACGCGGTTGCGCGCCGCGAGCGCGAGCGCGTTCTCGATCGCCGCGTCGCCCGCCCCGACCACGACGATGGTCTCTCCGTCGTATTCGTCGGGATCGTCGAGCTGGTACTGCACGCCCGCCAGGTCCTCGCCGGGGACGCCGAGCTTGCGCAGGTTTCCCTGCAGGCCGATGGCGAGGATCACCTTGCGGCAGAAGAACGTCTCGCCGCCGGCGGTGCGCAGCTCGAACATCCCGTCCCCGCCCGCGACCGCGGTCACCTCCCGGCCGTAGCGGATGTCGACCCCGAGCTTCGCGATCTCGCGGTCCCAGGCCTCGAGCACCTGCTCGCGCTTGCCGGACGCGAAGCTGAGCGGGCTCCTGAGCGGCAGCACCTGCGGCTCCGCCATCACGTGCTTGCCCTTCTGGTACTTGTAGAT
>DATIVM010000144.1:0-2585 GCA_035465975.1 Usitatibacter sp. | reverse complement strand
GATCGTCCGGCCCCGCTCGCGCTGCCCGACCTGCAAGGCCACCATCGCCTGGTACGACAACGTGCCGGTGATTTCCTGGCTCGTCCTGCGCGGCCGCTGCCGGCGCTGCGGCGCGACGATCTCCCCGCGCTACGTGGTCGTGGAGCTGCTCGGGGCCGCCGCGGCGTTCCTCGCGTGGCAGCGCCACGGCCTCTCGCTCGACGCGCTCGCCGAGTTCGCCTTCGTGGCGGCGCTCATCGCGCTCGCGTTCATCGACGTCGCCACCTGGCTCCTTCCCCACGCGATCACGCTGCCGCTCGGCGCGGCGGGGCTCCTGGCCTCGGCCGCCGGAGTGACGCCCGCGGGATCCATCGGCTGGTCCGCCGCGGGCGCCGCGGCCGGCTTCGCCACGTTCGCGCTGGTGGCCTGGGTGGGGAAGCTCCTCGCGAAGCGCGAGGCGCTCGGGTTCGGCGACGTCTGGCTCCTCGCCGCGCTGGGCGCGTGGCTCGGCCTCGCGGCGCTGCTCCCGGTCGTCCTGCTCGCGTCGATCCAGGGAAGCGTGGTCGGCGGCGCGCTGGTCCTCGCCGGACGGGGTCAGCAGGGGCCCGCTCCGGGCGCGGCGAGAGAGGGCGAAGGCGACTGGGTGCCGCCGCGGAACGCCGTCCCGTTCGGCCCGTTCCTCGTCGCGGGCGCGCTGGAGTGGCTCTACCTGGGCGCGACGCTCGCGTCGCTCGTGCCCGCGCTGGAAGTGTTTCGCTAGCACTACACCGCGGCCTTCCCTACACCGCGGCCTTCCCTACACCGCGGCCTTCAGGCCGCGGAACAAGCCGGCGCAGCCGGCCACCCGGCTCCACATGCCAGATGGCACCGCAACTGCGTGTCCCGCGAAACGACGCGCCCTCCCTCCTTGCCCTGTCCCCGGTCGATCACCGGAGGGGCCCGGTCGACGCAAGCGATCACCGCCATGAAGCGAACCTTCGTCCTAAACCACAGTTCGTGATTCGCGATCAGCGGCAGGGCCGCGAATCGTAGGGAGAAAGTTGAAAGGGAAGGTCAACCCATCGATCGTTGCGGTTGCGAGGCCGACAACGCTCATGGAGGAGACCTTCCCGTGCACAACATACCGCGGCTGGATCGGGCCGCGCGACGCCGCCTGATCCACCGCGCCAAGAAGGCGAAGGACCCGCACACCGCTCTCCGGTTTCTCATGATCGCCAAGCTGGGACAGGGGCTCTCGAGGCAGCAGGTCGCGCGCGACCTCGCGTGCGTCCCGTCCACCGTCGTGAAGACGGCAAGGCGGTTCGCCGAGTTCGGCGAGGATGGGCTGGTCGATCAGCGCGCGTTCAACGGTGTCCGCAAGGTCGACGCCCGCTTCAAGGAGGAGCTCGAGCGGGTGCTGCTGTCCGTCCCGACGGAGTTCGGCTGGCAGCGCACGACCTGGACGCGCGAACTGCTCGGCCGCGAGCTCGAGCGGCGACGCCTGCCGCACGTTGCCGCCTGCACGATGGGGCGAGCCCTCGTCGCCATCGGCGCTCGGCTCCGAATGTCGAAGCCGACCGTCGCGTGCCCCTGGGATTCCGCACGCAGGAAGCGCGTTCTCGCGGCGCTCCGTCGCCTTGCTCGGAACGCCACGCCCGAGGAACCGGTCTTCTTCGAGGACGAGATGGACGTCCACCTCAACCCGAAGATCGGTCGCGACTGGATGCCGAGAGGGCACCGGCGCTACGTGCTCACGCCAGGCCAGAACAAGAAGCGGTTCGTAGCCGGCGCGCTGAACGCGGCGACCGGGAAGCTCACCTGGGCGGACGCGCCGACGAAGGCGAGCGAGCTCTTCCACAAGCTCGTCTGGAACCTCCTCGGCGAGTACCGCCGCGCGCGGCGCATCCACCTCATCCTCGACAACTACATCATCCACTCGAGCAAGAAGACGCTGCGCTTCCTCGCCCAGTTCGGCGACCGCGTGGGGCTGCACTTCCTGCCCCCGTACTGCCCCGACGACAACCGGATCGAGCGCGTGTGGCTCGACCTGCACGCGAACGTCACGCGCAATCACCGCTGCCGGACGATGGAGGTGCTGATGGCCCACGTCGTCGCCTTCCTGCGCGCCTACAACCAGCGGAAGAAGCTCAACCCTTCACTCAAGCTCGCGGCCGGTGTTTCCGGATCGCGATCGGTCGTTTAGGGGACGAGCCCATCCGATTGTCGGTCGTGGATAGGGCAGTGACGGAGGGGTCGGCCGGGGCGGCTCCGCGCGTTCGAAGCGGGGCCGGCAAGATCGGCTACGCTTTGCGGGCTCGATTGCCCGCGGGTGAACCTCGTTCGCGGCAGCCCAAGTGAGCCGACAGTGAACGCTTGACAGGGTTCTGCTCGAACGCGACTCGCGCGAGGACGATGCCCCGGAAACGCCTTCGTTGCCGCCTCGCTTGCCCTCAGATCGATCCAGGGCCGCTCCGGACCGTGAAACGGTTCCCGCCTCGTCTTCTCGCGGCAGAACGCGAATGCGCGCGTTTCCGGAGCGCTCGAAACTGTGTGAGACGATGCGTGCATGTCATCCGCGCGCGAATACGCCGACCGCCTCGCCGACCTCCTCTCCCACGAGCGCTCCG
>DATIVM010000143.1:0-3391 GCA_035465975.1 Usitatibacter sp. | reverse complement strand
CGAGTCGGACTACGAGGAGATCCCGCGGAAGGCGAGGCAGTACGGCGCCGAGAAGGCCGTGCTGGTCGAATGCCGCCCGCAGCTCGTGGCCGAAGGGATCGCCGCGATCCAGTGCGGCGCGTTCCACATCTCGACCGCGGGCATCGCGTATTTCAACACCACGCCCCTCGGGCGCGCCGTCACCGGCACCATGCTCGTCGTGGCGATGAAGGACGACGACGTCCACATCTGGGGCGACGGCAGCACCTACAAGGGCAACGACATCGAGCGCTTCTACCGCTACGGCCTGCTCGCCAACCCGAACCTGCGCATCTACAAGCCGTGGCTCGACCAGCGCTTCATCGACGAGCTGGGCGGCCGCAAGGAGATGAGCGATTACCTCGCCCGCCGCGGCTTCGACTACCGGATGAGCGCCGAGAAGGCGTACTCCACGGACTCCAACATCCTGGGCGCCACGCACGAGGCGAAGGACCTCGAGTTCCTCGACAAGGGCATGCGCATCGTCAATCCCATCATGGGCGTGGCGTTCTGGCGCGAGGACGTCGCCGTGCGGCCCGAGACGGTGACGGTCGCGTTCGAGGAGGGGAACCCGATCTCCCTCAACGGCCAGACCTTCAAGGACGCGGTGGCGCTCTTCGAGGAGGCCAACGCCATCGGCGGCCGCCACGGCCTCGGCATGTCCGACCAGATCGAGAACCGCATCATCGAGGCCAAGAGCCGGGGCATCTACGAGGCGCCCGGCATGGCGCTGCTGCACCTCGCGTACGAGCGACTGGTGACGGGGATCCACAACGAGGACACCCTCGAGCAGTACCGCGGGAACGGCCGGCGGCTCGGGCGCCTCCTCTACCAGGGACGCTGGTTCGATCCCCAGGCGATGATGCTGCGGGAGACCGCGCAGCGCTGGGTCGCGCGCGCGGTGACCGGGGAGGTGACCGTGGAGCTGCGCCGCGGAAACGACTACTCGATCCTCGACACGCGCAGCCCGAACCTCACCTACAAGCCCGAGCGCCTCACGATGGAAAAGGGCGAGGCGTTCTTCACTCCGGCCGACCGCATCGGGCAGCTCACGATGCGCAACCTCGACATCGTCGACACGCGCGACAAGCTGCGCATCTATTCGGAGACGGGCCTCCTCGGCCCGGGCGGCGGCGTGCCGCTGCTGGGGGACGGCTCGAAGAAGTAACGCGAAAAAGGGGTCAGATTACTTTTCCGTTCTGGGAACATTGCCGCGCGTAGGCTGGGTCCGTCGGAAAAGTAATCTGACCCCTTTTCGGTTTTTAGGTCTCCACCTTGCCGAGCAGCAGGTATTCCATCAGGGCCTTCTGCACGTGCAGGCGGTTCTCCGCCTCGTCCCACACCACGCTCTGCGGGCCCTCGAGGACTTCCTCGGTGACTTCCTCGCCACGGTGCGCGGGCAGGCAATGCATGAAGAGCGCGTCGGGCCGCGCGACCGCCATGAGCGCCGAATCCACGATGAAGCCGTCGAAGGCCTGCAGGCGCGCGTCGGACTCGGCCTCGAAGCCCATGCTGGTCCACACGTCGGTGGTGACGAGGTCCGCCTCCAGCGCCGCCTGCCGGGGCCGCTCGAAGAAGCGCAGGTGGCGCGCGTCCACGCCGGCGTGGCGCTCGGGCGCGACGCCGTAGCCCGGCGGCGTGCACACGTGCAGGCGGAAATCGAAGATCTGCGCGGCCTGGATCCAGGTGTTGCACATGTTGTTGCCGTCGCCGATCCAGGCCACGGTGCGCCCGCCGACCGGACCGCGCTGCTCGATGTACGTGTAGATGTCGGCGAGCACCTGGCAGGGGTGGTACTCGTTGGTGAGCCCGTTGATGACCGGCACGCGCGAGTGGGCGGCGAAGCGCTCGATGATCGAGTGCTCGTACGTGCGGATCATCACGATGTCCACCATGCGCGAGACGACGCGCGCCACGTCCTCGATGGGCTCGCCGCGGCCGAGCTGCGTCTCGCTGGTGTTGAGCACGATCGAGGAGCCGCCCAGCTGGTGGATGCCCGCCTCGAAGGAGACGCGCGTGCGCGTCGAGCTCTTCTCGAACACCATCGCGAGCATGCGGTCCGCGAGCGGCTGGTACGCCACGTAGTTCTTGAAGCGCTCCTTGATGAGGCGCGTGCGCTTGAAGAGGTGCTCGAGCTCCTCGCGCTGCAGGTCGCGGAGCTGGAGGAAGTGCTTCACGCCGCGGCGGCCGCGGGCGTCTCGGCGAGGAACGCCTTCACGAGCGGGGCGAGGATCGAGACCAGCTGCTTCGCCTCGGCCTCCTGGATCACGAGCGGCGGCAGCAGCCGCACCACGCGTTCGGCGGTGACGTTGATCACGAGCCCCGCGGCGAGCGCGCGGCGCACCAGGTCGCCGCACGGCCGATCCAGCTCCACGCCGATCATGAGCCCCATGCCGCGCACCTCCTTCACGCCCGCGACGCCGGCGAGCTCGGCCCCGAGCCCGCCCTGGATGACCTCGCCCATGTGGTGCGCGTGCGCGAGGAGCCCTTCCTTCTCGATCACCTCGAGCGTGGTGAGCGCGGCGACCGTGGCGAGCGGGTTTCCGCCGAACGTGGAGCCGTGGTTGCCCGGCTTGAACACCTTCGCGGCCGCCCCGCGCGCCACGCACGCGCCGATCGGCACGCCCGAGGCGAGCCCCTTGGCGAGCGGCATGACGTCGGGGTGGATGCCCGCCCACTGGTGCGCGAACCACTTGCCGGTGCGCCCGATGCCGCTCTGCACCTCGTCGATCATCATGAGCCACTGCTTGCGGTCGCAGATCTCGCGCACCTTGCGCAGCCACTCGAGGTGGGCGACGTTGACGCCGCCCTCGCCCTGCAGCACCTCGAGGAGGACCGCGACCACCGAGGCGTTGTCGGCGAGGCGCTCGATCGCCGCGATGTCGTTGTAGGGCACGCGCAGGAAACCGCCCATGAGCGGCTCGAATCCCGCCTGGGCCTTGCGCGAGCCGGTCGCGGAAAGCGTGGCGAGGGTGCGCCCGTGCCACGCCTTCTCCATGACGATGATGGCGGGGCTCTCGACGCCGCGCTGGTGCCCGTAGAGGCGCGCGAGCTTGATCGCCGCCTCGTTCGCTTCCGAGCCGGAGTTCGCGAAGAACACGTTGTCCATGCCCGAGAGCTCGCAGATCTTGTCGGCGGCGCGTTCCTGCTCGGGGACCCGGAAATGGTTCGAGATGTGCATGAGCTTCGCCACCTGGTCGCAGATCGCCCGGGTGAGCACGGGATGGGCGTAGCCGAGGCCGTTCACCGCGATGCCGGCGAGGGCATCGAGGTAGCGCCTGCCCTCGGTGTCCCAGAGCCACGCGCCCTCGCCGCGCGCGAAGGCGACCGGCTGGGGGGCGTAGGTCTGCATCAGGTGCTCTGCGGTCATGGC
>DATIVM010000142.1:0-4735 GCA_035465975.1 Usitatibacter sp. | reverse complement strand
GAACTACCTCGATCGCGCGCCGCCGGAACACTCCGGCGAGGACAACGCGGACTTCACGGACCGCAACGATCCCGCGGGCCGCGCCGGCAACGGCAACGGCTTCATCGCGGGCCCGCTCGCCGCGGCCGACGGCCGGGTGCTGGTGAACGACCGCATCGTCGCGCTCGGCTACGCGGACCTGATGCCCGCGATCCTGCGCCGCGTCGCGGTCGAGGTGCTGCATTGCCTGCGCTACTACGCGACACGCCCGGAGAACGCCGGCCGCTATCCCTGGCCCGCGCCCTCCTGCGCCGACGGCTCCGCATTCGGGGCCGCGCCCGACACGGCGCCGCTGTCGCTCGGCACCGTCCCCGACACGCCGTTCGCCCGCACCGCCGGATCGAGCGGCGAGCGCATGCTGCAACGCTGGTGGCGCACGGCGGCGCGCACGCCCGAAGACCTCGCGGAGCTTCCCACCGCGGCGGACGCATGCCGCATCGCGATCCCGCCCGACGACGCGGGCCCGGTCCGCAACGCGCTGCCGGGAACGCCCGCCGGCGAAGCGCAGACGTCGGGATTCGAGGGCAACGCGTGGTGGGTTTCCTGGCAGCCCTTCGTGGCCTACGCGCTCGCGCGCGGCTACGCGCCCGATGCGTCCGCCGCCGCCACGTGCGACGACGGCGCGTGCTTCTCGATCACCGATACCGCGGGTCGCACGCTCGCGCGCGACGAGGAAGTCGCGGTCATCGCATCCGCCGACTGTGCGCGCGCTCCGCGATGCGATCCCTCCGCCGGATGCGCGCGCGTGCTGCTCGACGATGCCGCGAGCCATGGGATCGCCGCGTTCCCCTGAGCGGCCGCGCGGCTTCGCGCTGCTCGAGGTCTGGGTCGCGCTGGTGGTGCTCGCGGTCCTCCTCGGCGGCCTCGCGATGCCCCTCGCCGCCCAGGTCCAGATGCGGCGCCAGGCAGCGCTCGCGCGCCAGCTCGAGGAGGCGCGCGACGCGGTGATGGGATTCGCGGCCGCGCAGGGCCGGCTGCCGTGCCCCGCGACGCAAGCCACGCACGGCGCGGAAGCCTTCGCGCCGGGCGGCGACGCGTCGAACGGCGCGTGCGCCGACTTCTACGCGGGCTTCCTTCCCGCGGCGACCCTGGGCCTGCACGGCGTCGACGGCGACGGATACGCGCGCGATCCGTGGGGCGCGACCGCCAACCGCATCCGCTATGCGGTGTCGGGCATCGCGCCGAACGGCGTCGCGAACGCGCTCACCCGCACCGACGGCATGCGCGCGGCCACCCTCGCCGCCCTCGGCGCCGCGCCGCATTACCTCTTCATCTGCTCGAGCGGGCGCGAGGCGAGCGGATCCGGTTGCGGTCCGGCGAGCCGGCAGCTCACGCGGCGCGCGGCGTTCGTGATCCTCTCGCCGGGACCCGATGCGAGCGCCGCCCCGGCCGCGGGAAGCGACGAGGCGCGCAACCTGGACGGTGACGAGGTGTTCGTCTCGCGCGAGGCCTCGATCGCCCCGGGCGACCCGTTCGACGACACGCTCCTCTGGGTGCCCATCCACCTCCTCGCCCACCGGCTCATCGTCGCCGGGCGCCTGCCATAGCCCCTCGGGGACGGGAACGCGCCCGCGGTTCCGGCCATCTGATCGAGGGCCTATAATTGACATCCGGCCGAAAGGATCCTCGATGAACCAGCGCGACCCGAGCCTTGCCATCCCCGACGTCCAAGCGACGCCCGACACGCGGCGCCTGGCGATCGACCGCGTCGGCATCAAGGCGATCCGCCACCCGGTGAAGATCCGCGAGCGCGCGGGCGGCACCCAGCACACGGTCGCCCTGTTCAACATGTACGTGGGCCTGCCGCACCATTTCAAGGGCACCCACATGTCGCGCTTCGTGGAGATCCTGAACGCCCACGAGCGCGAGATCTCGCCGGACACGTTCCGGCTGATGCTGCGCGAGATGGTGAAGAAGCTCGAGGCGGAGACCGGCCACGTCGAGATGACCTTCCCCTATTTCGTCTCCAAGAAGGCGCCGGTGTCGGGCGTGTCGAGCCTGATGGACTACGAGGTCACGTTCGTGGGCGAGATCCGCGAGGGCAAGGAGGTCTTCACGCTGAAGGTGCTGGTCCCCGTGACGAGCCTGTGCCCGTGCTCGAAGAAGATCTCGGAGCGCGGCGCGCACAACCAGCGCTCGCACGTGACCGTCGCCGCCCGCATCAACACGTTCGTCTGGATCGAGGATCTCATCGACCGCGTCGAAAGCCAGGCCTCGAGCGAGCTCTGGGGCCTGCTCAAGCGCCCCGACGAGAAGTACGTCACCGAGCACGCCTACGACAACCCGAAGTTCGTCGAGGACATGGTGCGCGACATCGCGGCGGACCTGAACGCCGACCCGCGCATCGAGGGCTACGTGGTGGAGAGCGAGAATTTCGAGTCCATCCACAACCACTCCGCCTACGCGATGATCGCGAAGGGGATGTGACCGCTGCGGCTAGTAGCGCTTGGTGAGGGTCATGTAGGCGCCGTCGCGGCGCATTTCGGTGCGGTTGAGGAAGCTCATGCCGAGGAGCGCCACATCGAGACCCTGCGCCTGCGCCACCACCGCATCGACGTTGTAGGCGGTGATGCTGCCCACCGTCACGCTGTCGAGCACGACGCGATAGGCGGGCGCACGGCCGTTCGCGGTATCGATATATCCCGGCTGCCCGCCGCGGTAGTCGATGCCCATGCGGGCGGCCTCCGTCGCCGGCAGCAGCACGCTGGTGGCTCCCGTGTCCACCATGAAGCGCACGTGCGCGCCATTCACCTGGCCGTCGGCGAAGAACTGGCCGTGCGAATCCGCAGGAAGCGTCACGCTCGTTCGCGCCGCCGTCTGCCCGGCGACCTCGAAATGCTGCCCCATGCCGAGCGCTTGCCGCTTGCCGTCGATCTCGAGCACGGCACCGTCGGAATTGGCCGAGATGAGGAGCACTCCCTCGGGCGTCCTCTCTCCGGCGGAGATCGTTCGCGGCTGGCCGCGGCCGATCACGATGACCGCCTTGCCGTTGAACAGGCCGATCACGTTCACGTCGGTCGCCCACGCGCCGCACGAGGCGAGCGAGGCGAGGAGGAACGCAACGGCACGCGTCTGCATCGCTGGAGGCTCCTGTGAAGCCGGTGCTGGTGTTCCGCCATGCGCGCACCGAGGGGCCGGGGCATTTTGCCACATTCCTCGCGGAGCACGGCGTCGAATGGAAGCTCGTCGCGCTCGACGAGGGCGACCCGGTGCCCGGCTCGAGCGGGCCCTACGCGGGTCTCGGCTTCATGGGCGGGCCGATGAGCGCGAACGACGAGCTCCCGTGGACGCAGCCGGTGCTGCGCCTCATGCGCGATGCGGTCGAACGCGGGGTGCCGGTGATCGGCCACTGCCTGGGCGGGCAGATGCTCGCGCGGGCGATGGGCGCGCGCGTGGCGCGCCACGACCGGAAGGAGATCGGCTGGGTCGCGCTGCGGGCGGAGCCCACCGCGACCGCCGCGCGCTGGCTGGGCGAGGCGCGCGGCTTCGCGGCCTTCGAGTGGCACGAGGACACGTTCGCCATCCCCGAGCGCGCGGAGCGCATCCTCACCGGCGAGTACTGCGTGAACCAGGCCTACGTGCTCGACGGCCGGCACCTCGGCATGCAATGCCACGTCGAGGTCACCGCGGAGATGATCGAGACCTGGTGCCGCATCGGCATCGAGGACATCGACGAGGCGATCGGCAAGAGCCCCGCCGTGCAGGATGCGCTCACCATCCGCTCGCTCGCGCTGCGGAACCTCGCGCCGCTCACCGCCGTCGCGAGCCGGCTCTACACGAGGTGGATCGAGGGATTGAAGCGCTAGTCGCGGAAATTCTGGTAGGACAGCGGCACCTCGGTCACGCCGGAGCGCACCAGCGCGATCGCCTCCTGCAGCGTGTCCTTCTTCGCGCCCGAGACGCGCACCACGTCGCCCTGGATGGACGCGGTGACCTTGAGCTTCGCATCCTTGAGCATCTTCACGATGCGCTTGGCGAGCTCGCTCTCGACGCCGTTCTTCACGATCATCTTCTGCTTCACCTTGTCGCCGCCGATCTTCTCCGGATCCTCGAGCTTGAGGAACCGGACGTCGACGCCGCGCTTGGCGCACTTGGACATGAGCACGTCGCGCACCTGCCCGAGCTTGAAGTCGTCGTCGGCGTAGGCGGTGATCTCGCGCTCCTTCTCCTTGAGCTCGAGCCGCGCGTCCGAGCCCTTGAAGTCGAAGCGGTTCGCGATCTCCTTGTTCGCCTGCTCGACGGCGTTCTTCACCTCGACGGCGTTGGCTTCACAGGCGATGTCGAAAGACGGCATCGATCTTCCTCCGGACGGGGCATCCCGATGGCCCGATTCTATCGCGCCGGACGGTCGGTCGAGGCGACGGGTGGGGTCGGAAAGCGGTCCTGACGTAAAATTCCCCTTTTGCCCGAAAACCGGAAGCACGTGCCCACGATCCTGCAGTCCCTTCCCGCCGGCGAGAAGGTCGGCATCGCGTTCTCCGGCGGACTCGACACGAGCGCGGCCCTCGCCTGGATGCGCGAGAAGGGCGCGATTCCCTACGCCTACACCGCCAACCTGGGCCAGCCCGACGAGTCGGACTACGAGGAGATCCCGCGGAAGGCCAAGCAGTACGGCGCCGAGAAGGCCGTGCTGGTCGAATGCCGACCGCAGCTGGTGGCCGAGGGGATCGCCGCGATCCAGTGCGGCGCGTTCCAC
>DATIVM010000141.1:0-9998 GCA_035465975.1 Usitatibacter sp. | reverse complement strand
GCGCGCGCGTGCGCCGCGAGCTCGCCGCGCGCGGGGAGTTCGCGCGCCTGAACCTCCTGGACCGCGACTGGCCCGTGGACGCGGCGTTCGACGCCATCTTCTGCCGCAACGTGATGATCTACTTCGACAAGCCGACTCAGGCGCGCCTCATCGAGCGCTTCTCCGCGCTCCTCAAGCCGCAGGGGCTCTTCTTCGCCGGACACGCGGAGAGCCTGCTCGACAACGGCCGCCATTTCCGCCTGCGCGGGCAGACGGTGTACGAGCTTGCAAACCGGACCCCCACCCAGCCCTCTCCCCGCAGAGAGGGAGCCCACGATGATGCGCGATGACGACCCGCTGCGCGACGAGGTCCCCAACCGCTATTTCGATCCGCACTTCAAGATCGAGACGGCCAAGATCCTGCCCGGGGAGTACTACGCCACCAACCGCGACATGGCGCTCGTCACGGTGCTGGGCTCCTGCGTGTCGGCGTGCGTGCGCGACCGCGAGGCCGGGATCGGCGGCATGAACCACTTCATGCTCCCCGACGAGGGCAAGCTCGTGGGCAGCCACGGCAACATCAGCGCCGGCGGCCGCTACGGGGTGCACGCGATGGAGCTCCTCATCAACCAGATCCTCAAGCTCGGCGGGCGGCGCGACCGGCTCGAGGCGAAGGTGTTCGGGGGCGGCAACGTCCTGCAGGGCTTCATGCTCTCGAACGTGGGCGAGCAGAACGCCGAGTTCATCGTCGAGTACCTGAACCTGGAGCGCATCCCGATCGTCGCGCGCGACCTGCTCGACGTCTGGCCGCGCAAGATCTACTTCTTCCCGCGCAGCGGCAAGGTCATGGTGAAGCGGCTGCGCAAGATCAACAACGACACCATCGTGCTGCGCGAGCGCGACTACGGCGCGCGGCTCTTCCACGGCACCATCGAAGGCGGGGCGGAGCTCTTCAAATGAGCGACAAGATCAAGGTCCTGATCGTCGACGACTCGCGCATGATCCGCGACGTCCTCACCGACATCCTGAACGAGCAGGACGACATCGAGGTGGTCGGCGCCGCGGCCGACGCCTTCGAGGCGCGCGACATGCTGCGCGACCTCGATCCCGACGTGATCACGCTCGACGTCGAGATGCCGAAGATGAGCGGCCTCGAGTTCCTCGACAAGCTCATGCGCGCGCGCCCCAAGCCGGTGCTCATGATCTCGTCGTTCACCGAGCGCGGCTCCGAGGTGACGTTCCGGGCGCTCGAGCTCGGCGCGGTCGATTTCGTCACCAAGCCCAAGCTCAACGAGCAGACCCCGGACGACTACGGCGCGGCGATCGCCGAGAAGATCCGCGCGGCGAAGAGCGCGCGCCTCAAGGCGCCGCGGCGCTCGCCCGAGGAGGGCGGGGTCGGGCAGACGCCGGTGATCCCGGTGCAGAAGCGGCCGGTCCCGCGCGGGGTGAAGACCTCGGAGCGCCTGATCGCCGTGGGCGCCTCCACGGGGGGCACCGAGGCGATCCGCGAGTTCCTCGTCGGCATGCCGCCGGATTGCCCCGGCATCGCGATCGTGCAGCACATGCCCGAGAACTTCACGCGCATGTTCGCCGAGCGCCTGAACGGGCTGTGCCACATCACGGTGAAGGAGGCGGAGCACAACGACCCGATCCTCCCCGGGCATGCCTACATCGCCCCGGGCGGCAAGCACCTCTGGGTGAAGCGCGACCAGGGCCAGCTCCTCGCGAAGCTCTCGACGGAGCCGCCCATGAACCTGCACCGTCCCTCGGTGGACTTCCTGTTCCTGTCGGCCGCGCGCTACGTGGGCGCGGACGCGGTGGGCGTGATCATGACCGGCATGGGCCGCGACGGCGCCCAGGGCATGCTGGAGATGAAGAAGGCGGGCGCCTGGAACATCGCGCAGGACGAGGCGACCTCGGTGATCTTCGGCATGCCGCGGGAAGCGATCGAGCTGGGCGCTGTCCACGAAGTGGTCCCCTTGAACCGGCTGCGCGAGCGCGTGCTCGCCCGCGTGGCGAAGAAGGAGGTGACGCGATGAGCGCCGATCCCTCGGTGTTGCAGGCCCCGCGCGCGGAAGAGCGCGCCGCGGGTTCGGAAGCGGTGCGCCGCGAGTTCCTCACCTGCCGCCTCGGCGGGGAGCACTACGGCATCGACATCCTGCAGGTCCAGGAGATCCGCGAGATCGACCGCGTGACGCGGGTGCCGCACGTGGCGCCCTACGTGCGCGGCGTGATCAACCTGCGCGGCGCGATCGTTCCGATCGTCGACCTCGGGCTCCTGTTCGGCTTCCCCGAGCCGCTGCCGCTCGAGAAGGCGAGCGCGATCGTCCTCAACGTCGATCGCCGCATGGTGGGGCTCGTCGTGGCGGGCGTCTCCGACGTGGTGGCGCTCGCGGAGCACGAGATCCTGCCGCCGCCCGAGCTGGGCGAGCGCGCCATCGGCCGCGCCATCATGGGCATCGGCACGCGCGGCGCCTCCGGCGACGAGGAGGGCGCGGCGAGCCTGCTGCTCCTGGACGTGCACCACCTGCTGCGCCGCGTCCGCGAGGAGCGCGAATGAGCATGCTCGGCGTGCAGCCCGCGGAAGCGACGGCCATGGTGCCGGCGAAGATCGGGCCGTACGAGATCCGCGGCGTCCTCGGCCGCGGCGAGTCGGCGACCATCTACCTGGGCCGCGAGCTCTTCCCGGCGCGCGACGTCGCGATCAAGGTGTACGACCCGCGGCTCCTCGCCTCCGAGGACCGCGCGCTCTTCCGCTCGCTCTTCCTCAAGGAGGCGCTGCTCGCGAAGAAGCTCACCCACCCGAACATCACGCAGGTGCACGACGCGGCCGCCGACGACGAGCGCGCCTACATCGTGATGGAGTACGTGCAGTCGGGCAGCCTCGACCGCTACTGCGTGGCCGAGGGGCTGCTCGAGCCGCGCCGCGTCGCGCGCATCCTCGAGCGCGTGTGCGACGCGCTGAGCTACGCCAACGCGCTCGGCATCGTGCACCGCGACCTCAAGCCCGCCAACATCCTGATGGGCGCCGACGGCGAGGCGAAGGTCGCCGACTTCGGCGTCGCGCACACCGCCTTCGCGTTCGACCCGACGCGCGGCCTCATGGTCGGATCGCCCGCCTACATGGCGCCCGAGCAGCTCGAGCGCAAGCCCGCCTCGATGCAGTCCGACATGTACTCGCTCGGCATCGTGCTCTACAAGATGCTGCGCGGCGAGCTGCCGTTTCCGCCCGACACGCCGGCCGCGCTCGCCACGCGCATCCTGCTCGGGAACCTCCCCAAGCCGGGCGCGGACCGCAGCGGCCTCGATCCGCGCTTCGACGAGATCTTCGCGCGCGCGACCGCCCGCGACCCGGCCGACCGCTACGCGAGCTGGGAGGACTTCGCCGCGGACCTGCGCCGCATCGCCGAGCCGGCGGGCGCCGTCGCGGATGTCGACGAGCGCGTGGGGCAGCTTCGCGCGCTGCCGTTCTTCCGCGATTTCACGCCCGCGGCGCTGGCCGAGCTCGCGCCCATGGCGCGCTGGTTCGACGTGCGCGCGGGTGCCGAGCTGGTGGGAGAGGACGACCCGGGCTACTCGTTCTTCGTGCTGGTCCGCGGCCAGATGCGCGTCACGCGCCGCGGCACGCTGCTGCGCATCCACGGCGCGGGGCAGTGCCTCGAGGAGACCGCGTTCCTGCGCCGCAACGCCGCGCGCCGCTTCGCGAGCGTGACCGCGGTCACCGACTGCTCGGTGATCGAGTTCGACCCGGACGTCCTGTGGCTCGCCTCGCCCGAATGCAAGCGCCAGATCGACGAGGCGTTCCTGCGCACCATGGCCGAGCGGCTGGTGAACGCCGAGGGCGCGCTCGCCGAGATGCTCGCGGGCAAGAGCGTGACGCTCTTCTGAGGCCATGAACGCGCTGCGCGCCCTCCGCTCCATCCGCCTCTCGCGACTGCAGGCGAAGCTGCTCGCGATCGTGGGGGTCGCAGTCGCGATCGCCGCGCTCGCGGCGGTGGCCGCGCTCACGCGCGTGTACGGCGCGGCGAAGGACGTGGAGCGCGTGAGCCGGGAGGATTTCGAGACCCAGCTCGGCATCGTGCGCAGCGAGGTGGCGTTCCGGACCCAGGTGCAGAAGTGGCAGGGCCTGCTCCTGCGCGGGGCCGATCGCGCGATGCGCGAGGGCGACTGGAGCGCGTTCGTCGCGGCGGAGAAATCGGTGCACGACTTCGCCGCCGACGCGCGCGGAGCGACGCGCCATCCGCAGGTCGCGCGGGCCCTCGACGAGTTCCTGAAGGCGCATGCGCAGTCGGGCGAGGGCTACCGGCGCGCCTACGCGATGCTCGAGGGCGGCGACATTCCGGGCGCCGACCGCGCGGCCGCGGGGCTCGACCGCCCGCCCGCCGAGCGCCTCGAGGAAGCCGAGGCGATCGCGCAGGAGCAGGGCGCGCGCCTCATCAACGACGCCATCGGTTCGGGCGCCCGCGCCTACCGCATTGCGATCGCGGCGACCCTCGCCGCGGCGCTCGCCGCGCTCCTCGCGGTCTGGTTCTTCACGCGCCGCGCGCTCCTCGCGCCCATCGCCGCCGCCGCCGGGCACGCGGAACGGATCGCCCGCGGCGACCTCACCGCCACCGTGGAGCAGGGCACGCGCGACGAGGCGGGCCAGCTGCTCGCCGCCATCGGCCGCATGAAAGCGGGACTCGCAACGGTGGTGAGCCAGGTGCGCGGCTCCGCGGAGGCGGTCGTGGCCGCATCCGGCGAGGTGGTCGCCGGCATGGCCGACCTCTCGCAGCGAACCGAGGAGCAGGCCTCCAGCCTCGAGGAGACCGCGGCGAGCATGGAGCAGCTTTCCGGCACCGTGCAGCAGAACGCGGAAAACGCGCGCGAGGCCGACGAGCTCGCGCTCAACGCCTCGAAACGCGCGGAGCAGGGCGGGCGCGAGGTGGCGCGCGTGATCGTCACGATGGACGGCATCAGCCAGAGCGCCCGGCGCATCGCCGACATCATCTCGGTGATCGACGGCATTGCGTTCCAGACCAATATCCTCGCCCTCAACGCGGCCGTGGAGGCGGCGCGAGCCGGCGAGCAGGGCCGCGGCTTCGCGGTGGTCGCCTCCGAGGTGCGCAGTCTCGCGCAGAGGAGCGCCCAGGCGGCGAAGGAGATCAAGGAGCTCATCGGCGACTCCGTCGCGCGCGTGGGCGAGGGCACCGAGCTTGTGGACAAGGCGGGTGAGACGATCGCTGCGCTGGTGGGCGACGTGAAGCGCGTGAGCGGGCTGATGCGCTCGATCGCGGAAGCGTCCGCCGAGCAGAGCCGCGGCGTGCAGCAGGTGAACAAGACCGTCGCCGAGATGGACAAGGTGGTGCAGCAGAACGCCTCGGCCGTCCACCAGTCGACCATGGCCGCCGAGGCGATGCGCCGCCAGGCCGATTCGCTGCGGCGCGCGGTGGGCACTTTCCGCATCCGCGCGGACGAGGCGGCCGGCGCCGCGCGCCCGGCGATGCCCGAAATCCCGGACACGGGGCCCGCGCGCATCGCGCCGGAGCCCGTGTCCCCGCTTCGCAAAGCCGCGGCGCCGGGCGCCGCGGCCGAGCCCACGCTCGCCACCGATCCGGGCGACGAATGGCAGGAATTCTGAAGGGAGGCGCAGCATGAAAACCGCAACCGCGGTACGCGAAGCGACGCGCGAGGTCCTGGTGTTCGTCCTGGGCAGGGAGGAATACGGCGTCGACATCCTGAAGGTGCAGGAGATCCGGGGCTACGAGAAGGTGACGCCGATCCCCTCGGCTCCCGACTACCTCAAGGGCGTCGTGAACCTGCGCGGCGTCATCGCGCCGGTGATCGACATGCGCGTGAAGTTCCGCATGCCCGAGGTGCGCTACGACTCGTTCACGGTGGTCGTGATCCTGCGCATCGCCGGCCGGGTCATCGGGCTCGTGGTGGACGGCGTTTCGGACGTGGTGCGCTTCACCGAGAGCGAGGTGAAGGCCGCCCCGCAGCTCGGCTCGCTCGTGGACGGCTCGTTCCTCGACGGCGTGGCGACCCAGGACGACCGGATGGTGCTCCTGGTCGACATCGAGAAGCTCCTCTCGAGCGGGGAGCTCAACCTCCTGCGCGAGGTGACGGAGGCGGTGTCGTGAACCGCTACCTGGGCTTCGCCTGGCGCCACCCGTACCTGCTGGCGGCGCTCGTGGTGGTGCTCTTCCTGCCGTGGCTCTGGCTCGCGGCGCTGATTCCCCACTGGGCGCTCCTCACCGCGCTCGGCCTCGTGCCGCTCGCGGCGATGATGGCGCTCGCCCTGGTGATGAAGGACCTCAACTCCGAGGACGACGCGCTCGCCGGCAACCCCGAGGAGCCGCTCTTCAAGTGGCGCAAGCGCACGCGGCTCTTCCAGCAGGTGGTGGTCGGCCTCGACACGATGCTCGAGCGCTGGGACACCGCCTCGCAGGTGAACCGCCAGAAGCTCGACATGGTGAACGAGTCGGTGGAGGAGGTGATCAAGCTCACCGAAAGCGCGGTGACCGAGATCAGCCGCCGCTTCCGCGTGCTGGTGGGCAAGGCGAACGAGCAGACCGAGGCGGCGACTTCCCTCCTCAAGGGCGGCGACGACGGCACGCACCGCGGCATCCTCTCGCTCCCCGACTTCATCAGGTCCTACGACACCCAGCTCGTCAACGTGACGAGCCACATGACGAGCTTCTCCCAGGCGGCCGACGAGATGGCGAGCCACCAGAAGCGCGTCTCCGAGCACGCGCGCGTGATGGAGGAGACCATCGACGGCCTGCGCAACATGGCCTCGCAGATCTCCCGCATCGCGCTCGACAGCTCGGTCGCGATGACCTCGCAGACGCTGAGCCCCCAGGACTTCGTCGAGATGACCGACCGGATCCGCGCGATCAGCGCCGAGGCCCACGAGCTCACGCGCAAGACGCGCGCGGGGCTCGACGCGATCGGCGACGAGGTGCGGCAGGGCAACAAGCGCACCACCCAGGTGGCCGAGGCGGCCCGCCGCGCGGTGGAGATCGCGCGCACCGAGATCGGCACGCTCAACGCGGCGACCATCGCGCAGACGCAGCAGATCGAGGGGACGCTCAAGCGCATCAACGGCCTGTCGGTCGACATCCAGCAGGACATCAACCAGATCATCGTCGCGATGCAGTTCCAGGACATCACGCGGCAGAAGCTCGAGCGCCTGCACAAGCCCGTGCTGGGCGCGGCCGCCGAGTCGCTCTCGCTCCTCTCCCACGAGACCCAGGCGCTGCTGCAGCGCGACCTCTACCGCGCGGTCCGGGCCTATTCCGAAAGCGCCCTGCGGCCGCGCATGCCCGGGGCGAAGGAGATCGTCGAGGCCGAGGCCCGCAAGCTCGACGCCGTGCAGGAGAGCCTCCCGCGCCACCCCGCGATCGCCCCCGAGGACGGGCACGATGCCGGCACCAAGGTGGAAATCTTCTAGTCCCTTTTGCCGCAGGGCAAAACGGCGGGCGCCACGGCGCCCCCGCCGCGGCGTAAACTGGGGCACTTCCACAACCGGCCCGTCCTCCGGGCCGCGATACCGATGAAGCCGCTGGAAGCGGTCAACGATTTCGTCGTCAAGTTCGCCAACGTGAACGGCTCGGGATCGGCCTCGGCGAACACCCTCTTCGCCAAGTCGATCATGCGGATGGGCGTTCCGGTCAGCCCCCGCAACATCTTCCCCTCGAACATCCAGGGCCTGCCCACCTGGTACGAAGTCCGCGTTTCCGAGGCGGGCTGGCTCGGCCGGCGCGGCGGCGTGGACCTGATGGTCGCGATGAACCCCCAGACCTGGGACAAGGACATCGCGGAGATCGAGCCGGGCGGCTACCTCTTCTACGATTCCACGAAGCCGCTGCCGCCCTCGAAGTTCCGCGAGGACGTGCAGGTGGTCGGCATGCCGCTCACCGAGATCTGCAACGCCACCTACTCGGATCCACGCCAGCGCCAGCTCTTTAAGAACATCGTCTACGTGGGCGCGCTCTCGGCGCTGCTCGGCATCGACCTCGCCTGCGTCGAGAAGCTCATCGGCGAGCAGTACAAGGGCAAGGAGAAGCTGCTCGAGCCCAACGTGAAGGCGCTGCGCATTGGCCACGACTACGCGGTGGCGAACCTGCCGCCCATCGGGCTCAAGGTGCTGCGCAGCGACCGCATCGGCAAGCGCATCTTCCTCGAGGGCAACAACGCCGCGGCGCTCGGCTGCGTCTACGGCGGCGCGACCGTGTGCGCGTGGTACCCGATCACGCCGTCCTCCTCGCTCGCCGAGGCGTTCTCGCGCCACTGCCGCAAGTACCGCACCGACCCGGACACCGGCAAGGCGAGATACGCGATCGTGCAGGCCGAGGACGAGCTCGCCTCCATCGGCATGGTGATCGGCGCGGGCTGGAACGGCGCGCGCGCCTTCACGTGCACCTCGGGCCCCGGCATCTCCCTCATGCAGGAGTTCATCGGGCTCGCCTACTTCGCGGAGATCCCCGCCGTGATCATCGACGTGCAGCGCGCGGGACCGTCGACCGGGATGCCGACCCGCACCCAGCAGGCGGACATTCTCTCCTGCGCGTACGCCTCGCACGGCGACACCAAGCACGTGCTGCTCTTCCCCGAGGACGCGAAGGAGGGCTTCGAGATGTCGGCGAAGGCCTTCGACCTCGCCGAGCGCCTGCAGACCCCGATCTTCGTCATGCTCGACCTCGACATCGGCATGAACGAGCGCCTGTGCGAGCCGCTCGCGTGGGACGACATCGCGCGCTACGACCGCGGCAAGGTCCTCTCCTACGAGGACCTGGAGGCCGGCAAGCGCTTCGGCCGCTACCTGGACCTCGACGCCGACGGCATCGCCTACCGCACGTACCCCGGCACGCACCCCAAGCGCGGCGCCTTCTTCACGCGCGGCACCAGCCGCGACCGCTATGCCCGGTACACGGAGGAGGGCAGCGCCTACGTCGACAACATGCAGCGCCTGCTGAAGAAGTTCGAGACGTCCAAGGACTACATCCCGAAGCCGGCGCTCCGTGCCTCGGCCAAGGGGTCGCGCTTCGGCGTGATCTACTACGGGTCGACCGCGCCCGCCATGGACGAGGCGCTCGCGCTCCTCGAGGCCGAGGGGATGCCGGTGGACGCGCTGCGCGTGCGCGCCTTCCCGTTCCACGACGAGGTGATCGATTTCGTGGGCACGCACGACCACGTGTTCGTCGTGGAGCAGAACCGCGACGCGCAGCTGCGCACGCTCCTCATCGCCGAGGCGATGCTGCCCTCCGAGAAGCTCACCCCGGTGCTGCACTACGACGGCACGCCGATCACGGCGCGCTTCATCCATTCCGCCATCGCTTCCCGCCTGTCGGCCTTCAACGTGAGCCCGTTGAAGAAGACCGCCGCGGCCGATTGAGACGAAGATCCATGAAAGCGGCGCTTCCAATGCCTTTCTCCGGAGTCACTCGATGACGTATCTCGCGAAACCGAAGCTGCACCACCCGGAGCTGCCGAAGAACGAGCTCGGGCTCACGCGCCGCGACTACGAGGGCGCCATCTCGACGCTCTGCGCGGGGTGCGGCCACGATTCGATCAGCGCGGCGATCATCCAGGCGTGCTGGGAGCTCTCGATCCAGCCGCACCGCGTGGCGAAGCTCTCGGGCATCGGCTGCTCGTCGAAGACGCCGACCTATTTCCTGGGGCAGTCCCACGGCTTCAACAGCGTGCACGGCCGGATGCCGTCGGTCCTCACCGGGGCGAACCTCGCGAACCGCGACCTCATCTACCTCGGCGTCTCGGGCGACGGCGACTCGGCCTCCATCGGCCTCGGGCAGTTCGCGCACGTCATGCGCCGCGGCGTGAACATGTGCTACATCGTGGAGAACAACGGCGTGTACGGCCTCACCAAGGGCCAGTTCTCGGCGACGGCGGACAAGGGCAGCCGCAGCAAGCGCGGCGCCGCGAACGACGACGAGCCGATCGACCTCGTGATGATGGCGATCACGCTCGGCGCGACCTACGTCGCGCGCGGCTTCTCGGGCGACAAGGAGCAGCTC
>DATIVM010000140.1:0-3211 GCA_035465975.1 Usitatibacter sp. | reverse complement strand
GGGGCGCGCTGATTGGGTCATCGCGCGAGTGTACGAAAAAAACGAAGGGCGGCCGCGGCCGCCCTTCCCGTTGCGGCGAAGGAGAGGCGGCTAGCGCTCGTCCACCTTGGCCTTCGCGCGCAGCTCCGCGACCAGCTTCTGGATCTGCTGCTGCTGGGCGCGCTGGCGGAACTGGGCCTTCATCTCGTCGAACGAGGGCACCTTCAGCGGGCGCACGTCCTCGACCTGGATCACGTGGTAGCCGAAGTCGGTCTTCACCGGCGTCTTCGTGATCTCGCCCTTCTTGAGCGAAATCACCGCGTCGGCGAACGGCTTCACGTAGCGGCCGGACGGGCCCCAGTCGAGGTCGCCGCCGTTGTCCTTCGAGCCCGGGTCCTTCGACTTCTCCTTGGCGAGCTTCGCGAAGTCGGCGCCCTTGTTGAGCTGGTCGATGATCGCCTTCGCGTCCTCTTCCTTGTCGACGAGGATGTGGCGCACCTTGTACTCGTTGGTGCCCATCTGCGACTTGAACTGCTCGTACTGCTTCTGCAGATCCGCGTCGCTGATCGGGTGCGCCTTGATCTCGTTCTCGAAGAGCGCGCGCACCAGCACCGCCTGGCTCGCCATGTCCATCTCGGCGCGCACCACCGGGTCCTTGTCGAGGCCGCGCTTGCGCGCCGCCTGGCCGAGCACCTCGCGGTTCACGAGCTCTTCCTTGATCGCCTGCTCGCGCTCGGCGCTCGCGGGATGGCCCTGGGCGTCGAGCTCCTTGCCCATGGCCTCGAAGCGCGACTGCGGGATGGTGACGCCGTTCACGATCACCTTGCTCGAGGAGGCGGCCGCCTTCTCGGCCTTCGGCGCCTTGTCCTGGGCGCCCGCGGCGAGCGCGAAGCTGCCGGCGACGAGGGCGACGGCGAGGTTCCTGAGGGTACGTTGCATGAGGTTTTCCTTTAACTCGGTTTGGTGAATCACTGCTCGGGCGCGGACGCCTCGATCCTGAGGGCGTGGATCTCCCCTTTCATGAGGTCGCCCAATGCCTCATAAACCATGCGGTGCCTCGCGACGGTGCTCTTGCCGCGGAAGGCGTCGGAAACGATGGTGAGCTGCCAGTGGGTTCCACCCGAGGGGCGGGATCCCGCGTGGCCGGCATGCTGCGCGCTTTCGTCGTGCAAATCCAGCCGGAGCGGCGCGAGCGCGGCGAGACGTTCGCGCATCGCCTTCTCCACCGGGTGCATCGGCGCTGCGCTCACGGAAGGACCTTGCGGAACGGCTTCACGGTGACGCGCGCGCAGACGCCCGCCGCGCAATACGGATCCTCGGCGGCCCACGCGATCGCCGCCTCGCGGCTCGCGAACTCGGCCACGACCAGCGAGCCGGTGAAGCCGGCGGGGCCCGGGTCGTTCGAATCGATGGCGGGATGCGGCCCGGCGAGCACCAGGCGTCCCGCCTCCTGCAGCGCCTTCAGGCGCTCAAGGTGCGCGGCGCGCGCCTCGAGCCGGCGCGCGAGGCTTCCGGGAGCGTCTTCCGAGATGATCGCGTAGAGCATTCGCTCAGGCCTTCGGCGGGGGATTCGGGCCGGCGCCGGCGGTCTTGCCGTCCTCGTCCGGCAGGTAGCGCGAGATCCAGAACGATTGCGCGATCACGAAGGCCGCGATGAGCGCGAGGCTCCCGAACACCTTGAAGTTCACCCAGAAGCCGGTCGGGAAGTTGTAGGCGACGTAGAGGTTCAGCACGCCGGCGAACAGGAAGAAGACGCCCCACGCGACGCAGAGCCGCGTCCATATCGCCTCGGGCAGCTCGATCTCCGCGCCCATGATCGAGCGCGCGAGGTTGCGGCGCAACGCGAGGCTCGCGAGGAATGCCGCGCCGCCGGTCCAGTAGAGCACGGTGGGCTTCCACTTGATGAACGTCTCGTCGTGCAGCAGCAGCGTCGCGCCGCCGAACACCACGATGACGGCGAGGCTCGTCCACTGCATGCCCGCGACCTTCTTGCGGCGCGCGAGCGCCCACCCGATCTGCACCACGGTGGCCGCGATGGCGACCGCGGTGGCGACGAAGATCCCGGCGACCTTGAACGCGGCGAAGAAGAGGATGAGCGGGAGGAAATCGAAGAGGAATTTCACGAACGGCGGTAGGACGGCAAGTAACCGGTAATTATGACACGCAACCGCCTATCGCGCGGCCCAGCGGCGGTGGCGCTCCTCGAGCGTCTCGCGCACGCTCGCCGCGATGCCCGGGGCGAGCGCGAGCGCGAGCGCCTCGGTATAGAAGGTCGCGCGCTCGTCGGGAAGCGCCGCGTCGAGCGCGTCGAAGGCCGCGTCCATGAGCGCCGGGTCCTCGGTGCGGATCGCGGTGATCGCGAGGTTTGCGTGCAGCACGCGCCACGGCCGTTCCGGATTCGAGCGCTCGAGGTCGGCCCCGAGACGATCGCGAACGTTATCGATCACGGCTTGCATGAGGCTGAACACGGCGCCGAGCTCGGCTCGGGCCCGGGCGCGGTTGGAGCGTTCGGCGAGCGCGTTCACCACCGGCTCCGGCACGGCGATCTCGACGCCATGGCGCAGGGCCCAGAGGGCGACGCCGATCACGAGGTCGGGATCGCCGAGGCGGGCGAGGGGACTCATCACGGAGGAGACGAGGTCCTCGGTGCCCTCGAGGGGGAGTGCGGCGGCGCCCCCGTACTGCCGGTCGAGGCTCTCCAGCGTGGCGAGGCCGCGCCGCAGCTCCGCCGCCTCCTCCGGATCGAGGAGGTCCCGGGAGTCGATCCCTGCGTCGTAGCGCCGCAGCAGGTCGCGCGAGGCGGCCAGTCCCTCGTCGGCGGGGTGGAGGTGGATGCGCTGTTCGGTCATGGCGGTAAGGGCCTCATTTTGATATAATTTCCACTGGTTTCCCTCAGGCTTCCCTTGGAAAATTTCGACCTGCACAACCATTCGACCGCGTCGGATGGCTTGCTGTCGCCCACCCAGCTGATCGAGCTCGCCGCCGGCACCGGGGTCGATGCGATCGCGCTCACGGACCACGACACCCTCGCCGGCGTCGACGAGGCCGAAGCCGCCGCACGCCGGACGGGCATCCGCTTCATCTCGGGGGTCGAGATTTCCGTGAGCTGGGGCGGGACGACGCTGCACGTGGTGGGGCTTCGCGTGGACCGCCATTGTCCCGCGCTCGCCGAGGGCCTCGCCGCGATCCGCGGCGGCCGCTTCGGCCGCGCGCAGCGCATCGCCGAGGCGCT
>DATIVM010000139.1:0-8465 GCA_035465975.1 Usitatibacter sp. | reverse complement strand
CGCCGTCGCGGCGGCTCACGGAGCGCTCGCCGGGCGCGAGCCGCGTGTCGCGCGCGGCGCCCTCGAGGTCGAAGTCGCCGTAGTCGAGCGTCTCGCGCCGCAGCCGCACTTCCACGCCCTGCTCGAGGCCGTGGCCGCCGCCCGGGGGCGCGCGTCCCTCGGCACGATATTCGGCGGAGACGTAGCGCTGCCCGGGCTGCAGGGCGGCTTCACCGGGGGACTGTTCCTGTCCCGCCTCCGGCGAGACGCCCTCGATCAGCTGGTCGACGTACGCGGGCGGCGGCGGCGGCTTCGCCTTCGGCGGCGGACCCGGCGCGAATTCGGGCGCGGGCACCGTGGTGACGGGGGCGGTAACGGTGCCGGCCTGCGCGGGCGTTGCGCGCGGGGGTGTCGTGCGCGCGGCCTCGCGCGGGGCGGTCTGCGCCTTCGCGGCGGCAACGGGTGCGTCGACCTCCGGCGGCATGTCGAGGCGCGAGCCCGCGATCAGGCGATCGGGATCGCCGTGCACGAACGCGTGCGGGTTGTGCTCGAGCAGGTACTCGCGCAGTCGCGCCTGGCGCGGACGGTCGCCGTGGAAGAACTGCTCGGCGATGAGGCGCAGGTGCTCGCCCGGCGCGACGATCCAGTAGCCGCGCTCGCGCGCTTCGGAGGCCTTGCGGTCGCGCGCGGCGAGGATCGCCTGGCGCTCGGGGGAAATCGCATCCTGCGCCGCCCAAACCGGCGTTGCATGGAGTGACGCGGACAGCACGCAGACGACCGTGAGCCCGAGTCGCGTCGTTATTCTCCGCGCGTTATGCGCCGCAGGCGTTGGCACGATGGGCCGCATTATGGCCCACCACCCCCGCGGGGCCAATTACAGCCGTGCTGCGGCTGTAAGGGGCGGTAACTTTCAGGCCTGCTCGGGGCGCGCCTCGCGCGAGAGCAGCGCTTCCACGGCGGTCATGGGCGCGAGGCCCTCGAAGAGGACCGCGCACACCGCTTCCGTGATCGGCATGGCGACGCCGTGGTGCCGCGCGAGCTCGCGCGCGGCGCGCGCCGAGGAGACGCCTTCGGCGACATGGCCGAGCTCGGCGAGGACGCGCTGCAGCGGCATGCCGCTCGCGATGCGCGTGCCGACCGTGCGGTTGCGCGACAGGTCCCCGGTGGCGGTGAGCACCAGGTCGCCGAGCCCCGTGAGCCCCATGAACGTGTCGGGCTCGCCGCCCATGCGCACGCCGAGCCGCGCCATCTCGGCGAGGCCGCGCGTGATGAGCGCCGCGCGCGCGTTCGCGCCGAGGCCGAGCCCGTCGCTGATCCCGGCCGCGATCGCCATGATGTTCTTGAGCGCGCCGCCCAGCTCGACGCCGATCACGTCGCCGCTCGAGTAGATGCGCAGCGGCGCGTGATGCAGCGCCGTCGCCGCGCGGCGCGCGAACGCCGCGTCGCTCGAGGCGACGGTGAGCGCGGCGGGGAGCCCGCGCGCGACCTCGAGCGCGAAGCTCGGGCCCGACAGCGCGCCCACCTCGCGCCACGACGGCAGCGTCTCGGCGACGATCTCGTGCGGCAGGCGCGTGGTCGCGAGCTCGAAGCCCTTGCACGCCCACAGCAGCGGCATGGGTCGCGCATGGTCGGCGAGCGCGGCGAGCGCTTCGCGCAGCCCCGCCGTGGGCGTGGCGGCGATCGCGAGGTCGTGGCCGCGCGCCTCGGCGATCTGGTCGGTCACCGTGACGCGGGCCGGAAGCTCGATGTCGGGAAGGTACTCGCTGCGGCGCGTCGCCGCGATGCGCGTGCGCTGCGCGGCGCTGCGCGTCCAGACGAGCACGCGGTGATGCGAGGAGAGGGCGGCGGCGAGCGCGCTGCCCCATGCGCCGGCGCCGAGGATCGCGATGTCCATGCCGCTCGGCGCCCGCGGCCCGGGGTCACGCGCCCCAGACGTGCGAGGTGCGGATGTAGCCTTCCTGCCCGTCGCGGTGCCGCACCTTCACCCAGCCGTCGGCGGGCGGGGCGGTGACCTCGAGCAGGACCTGCTTGTACGCCTCGAAGACGAGAGGCGACTTCGCATCGGGCGCCGCGCGCACGTCCGCGAGGGGCACCGTGACCACGACCATCTGCCGGTCGCCCAGGGCGCCGTTCTCGATCCAGCCCACTTCGCCGTTGGCGTCGCGCACCTTCGTCCACTGGTCGAGCTTCACCAGCACCTCGAAGGGGTAGTAGCGCGTCACCGCGAACAGCTTGTCCGCCTTGGTGGACGGCGCGTCGTAGAGGATCGCGGGCTTCTCGCCGAGCGAGCGGTACTCCGCGCCGCACGCGGCGCCCGCGGCGAGCGCGAGCAGGACGGCGGCGAGGAGCCTCGTCACGGCTTCAGTGGGAGGCGGTCGGCGTGATGATCTGCACCGCGGGCTCGGCCTGCGGCTGCGGATCGCGCTGCGCCTGGTAGATCGCCTCGAAGTTCACCGGCGAGAGCACCACCGGCGGGAAGCCCGCGCGCGTCACGGTGTCGGAGACCACCTCGCGCACGTACGGGAAGAGGATGTTCGGGCAGGCGATCGCGAGCACCGCCTCGAGCTCCTGCGCCGGCACGTTGCGGATCACGAAGATGCCCGCCTGCGCGGCCTCCACCAGGAAGAGCGTCTTGTCCTTCACCTTCGCGGTGACCGTCACGGTGAGCACCGTCTGGTACACGCCCTCCTCGACGCCGGTGGAGTTGTGGTGCAGCTGGACATCCACGGTGGGCGCCTCCCGCTCGAGGAACGCCTGCGGCGCGTTCGGGATCTCCAGCGAGAGGTCCTTCACGTAGACCTTCTCGATGGAGAAGACCGGCTGGTTGCTCTGCGATTCGCTCATCGGGTTTCCTCGGAGGGTTTCGGGGACGCCGCGGCCTCAGGGCGCGGCGAGGAGGGGATCGAGGCCGCCGGCCCGGTCGAGGGCGGCGAGGTCGTCGTAGCCGCCCACGTGGCGCTCGCCGACGTAGATCTGCGGGACGGTGCGCCGGCCGGTGCGCTGCATCATCTCGTCGCGGCGCGCGGGCTCGAGGTCGATGCGGATCTTCTCGATGTCGGTCACGCCCTTCGAGCGCAGCAGGCGCTCGGCCATCTGGCAGTAGGGGCACACGCCCGTCGCGTACATCGTCACTTTCGCCATCGCGTCACTTCTCCACCGGGAGGCTCGCCTGCTGCCACGCCGCGAGGCCGCCCTTCAGCTGGTAGACCGTGTTGAATCCGGCGCGTTTCAGCAGCCGGCAGGCGGAGCCGGAGCGCGGCCCCGAGCGGCAGGTGACGAGCACCGCGCGCTCCTTGTACTTGCCGATCTCCTCGAGCCGCTGCCCGAGCTCCTTGAGCGGGATGTTGCGCGCCTTGGGCAGGTGCCCCGCGGCGAACTCCGCGGGCTCGCGCACGTCGAGCACGAGCGTGGACGCCTGGTTGAGGAGCCGGGTCGCGCCCAGCGTGTCGATCTCGTTCGACGCGCCGGCGAGCCGCATGATCTCGGGCCAGACGAGCACGAGCCCGCTGCCGACGAAGAGCGCGACGAGCGCGATGTTGTTCAGGATGAACTGGCCCACGGCGTGGAAGGGGATTTGCAGACCGCGAAAACAGCGATTTTAGCAGACGGGGACTCGATTCCCGCGTCAGCCCAGGCGCCCGAGCGCCCATTGCAGCGCCCACAGCGTGGCCATGCCGGTGGCGACCGCCGCGAAGGTGTTGCGCAGGTGGAAGGTCGCGGCCATCGCGACCAGGCCGGCGGCGAGACGCAGGTTCGACGGCGAGAGGTCGAGCGCTCCGCCCGCCATGAGCAGGCCCGGCGCGACGATCGCGGCGAGCACCGAGGGCGGCACGAACTTGAGGGCCTGCCGGAACCAGTGGGGGAAGCGGTGCGGGTCGACGAACAGCATGAACGAGGCGCGCAGCAGGAACGTCGAGAGCGCCACGCCCGCGATCGCGATCCAGGTGCTCATCGCCGCCTCCAGGCCTCGATCGCGAGGCCGACGCCGATCCCGCCGATCGAGGCCACCACGAGGGCGAGCCGGTAGGGCAGGCCCGCCGCGGCGAGCGCGATCGCCGCCGCGACGATCGCCGCCGCGAGGTCCGCGCGCGTGCGCACCGCCGGGACCAGCAGCGCGATGAACGTGAGCACGACCGCGAAATCGAGCGACCAGCCGGCCGGGACCTGCGCGCCCGCGGCCACGCCGGCGACCACCGCCGCCTGCCACGAGACGTAGAGCGTGAGCGCGGACCCGAGGAAGTGCCAGTGGCGGTGCCCCGCCGGCCCGGGCTCGCTGTAGCGGCGCGCCGTGGAGGCGAAGCTCTGGTCGGTCATGAGGAACGCGAGCCCGGCGCGCCAGCGCCAGTCGAGGTGCGCGAGGTGCGGCGCGACCGCGGCGCTGTACATGAGGAAGCGCAGGCTCACGACGAACGCCCCCGCGATGGTCACGATCACCGGCGAGTGCACGGCCACCAGCTGGCTCGCGATGAGCTGCGCGATGCCCGAGAACGAGAAGACGGAGAGCGCAATGCCCTGCGCCGCGCTCATGCCCGCGCCGATCGCCGCCACGCCCGCGACGAAGCCGAAGGGAATGGTCCCGAGGAGGACGGGCAGCATCTCGCGGCAGCCGGCGAGGAACTCGCTGCGGGGGGAGGCGTCTTGCAAGGGTTGCGCGCAGGAAAAGCGAAAAGCGTGAAGTGTAGGCGAGGCGCCGAGCCCTCGTCGACGGTTTGGTAACATTGAAGCCATGAAGAGAATCGTGCTGCTGCGACACGGCGAGAGCGCCTGGAACCAGGAAAACCGCTTCACCGGCTGGAAGGACGTGGACCTCACGGAGCAGGGCATCGAGGAGGCGCGCAGCGCCGGCCGGCTCCTGCAGCGCGAGGGCTTCGACTTCGATTTCGCGTTCACCTCGGTCCTCAAGCGCGCCATCCGCACGCTCAACTTCGTGCTCGAGGAGATGGACCGCCTCTGGATCCCGGTGGAGAAGGACTGGCGCCTCAACGAGCGCCACTACGGCGCGCTTCAGGGGCTCAACAAGGCGGAGACCGCGGCGAAGTACGGCGAGAAGCAGGTGCTCCTCTGGCGCCGCAGCTACGACGTGCCGCCGCCCGCGCTTGCCGCCGGCGACGAGCGCGACGCCTCGCGCGACCCGCGCTACCGCTCGCTCGCGCCCGGGCAGATTCCGCGCACGGAGTGCCTGAAGGACACCGTGGCACGCGTCGTCCCCTGCTGGATCGAGCGCATCGCGCCGCGCGTCGAGGCGGGCGAGCGCATCCTGGTCGCCGCGCACGGCAACAGCCTGCGCGCGCTCATCAAGTACTTCGACGCGATGTCCGACGAGGAGATCGTGAACGAGAACGTGCCCACCGGCATCCCGCTCCTCTACGAGTTCGACGACCAGCTGCGGGCCACGGGGCGCCGCTACCTCGGCGACGCGGAGGCGGTCGCGAAGGCGATGCAGTCGGTGGCGAGCCAGGGCAAGGCCCAGCGGGTCGGATGACCCGCGCGCGCCTCGTGCGCCGGGTAGTCGCGGCCCTTCTTTTCCTCGTTTCCCTCGCGCCGCTCGCGGCGCCCTCGCCGAAGGACGCCGCCGCGAGCGAGGAGCGGCTGAAGAGCCTGCGCGCGCGCATCGAGAAGCTGCAGGCGGATCTCTCCGCGGCGGAGGAATCGCGCGGCGAGGCGCGCGACCGGCTGCGCGCGACCGACCGCGCCATGAGCGAGGCGCACCGCGCGCTCTTCGAGCTGCGCCAGAAGCGCGCCGACCTCGAGGCGCAGCTCGCCGCGATCGAGGGGCGCGAAGCGAAGGCGCGCGAGGCGCTCGACGAGCAGCAGGCGCTCGCCGCGAAGCTGCTGCGCCTGCAGTACATGCAGGGATCGACGGACCGCCTGCGCCTGATCCTCGAGGGCCGTGACCCGGAAGCCGCCGCGCGCCACCTGCAGTACTACGGCTACATCCAGCGCGCGCGCGCCGACCTGATCGGGGGGCTGAAGCGCGAGGAGCAGGAGCTCGCGCAGCTGCAGGACGACGCCCGCGCGCGCCGCGACCAGCTCGCGCAGAACGAGGTGGAGCAGGCGCGCGAGAGCCGGCGCATCGAGAAGGAGCGCGCCGGGCGCGCCGCTACGGTCGCGAAGCTCGCCGGCGAGATCTCGAGGAACCGCCGCAGGATCGACCAGCTCAAGCGCGACGAGGCCCGCCTCGCGAAGCTGGTGGAAAGCATCGCGCGCGCCCTCGCCGAACGGTCGAAGCAGGGCGCGGGGAAGGGCGGCGAGGCGGTCGACCGGGTCGCCGACGCCTCGCTCGCGTCGCGTCCCTTCACGAGCCTGAAGGGCAGGCTGCACCTGCCCGTGCGCGGCCGGCTGATGAATCACTACGGCGAGCGCCGCGAGGCGACCGGCACGGCGTGGAAGGGCCTGTTCATCCGGGCTGTCACAGGAGAAACGGTGCGCGCGGTCGCCGACGGCCTCGTGGTGTACGCGGACTGGCTGCGCGGCTTCGGTAACCTGTTGATTCTGGACCACGGCGGGGGCTACATGAGCCTCTACGCCAACAACGAGGGGCTGCTGCGGCGGGTGGGGGAAAAGGTGCGTGCCGGCGACCCCATCGCCAACGTCGGCGCCTCGGGTGAAAGCCCGGATTCGGGTCTATACTTCGAATTGCGCCGCGACGGTAAACCGTTCGATCCGTTGAAGTGGACGGCCCGCTAGCGCGGCAACGGCTCTCAGGAAGGAAAAGGGAATGGGCAAGAAGCTTCAGCAGATCGGTCTCGTGGCCCTGGGCGCGGTGCTCGGTGTCGTGGCGAGCCTTCATTTCTCCGCCATGGCGGACCGCCAGGCCTCGTCGCTCCAGCTGCCGATCGACGACCTGCGCCTCTTCAGCGAGGTGTTCGGCCGCATCAAGACCGATTACGTCGAGCCGGTGGACGACCGCAAGCTCCTGAAGGGCGCGATCAACGGCATGGTGACGGATCTCGATCCGCACTCCGCCTTCCTGGACCAGGACGCGTATCGCGACCTGCAGGTGGGCACGCAGGGCGAGTTCGGCGGCCTCGGGATCGAGGTGGGCGCCGAGGACGGATTCGTGAAGGTGGTCGCGCCGATCGAGGACACGCCGGCCTTCAAGGCGGGCGTGCAGGCGGGCGACCTCATCATCAAGCTCGACGAGCAGTCGCTCAAGGGCATCAGCCTCTCCGACGCCGTGAAGAAGATGCGCGGCAAGCCCGGCTCCGAGGTGAAGCTCACGGTGCTGCGCAAGGGCGAGGACAAGCCGCTCGAGTTCGTCGTGCGGCGCGACGTGATCCGCGTGAAGAGCGTGAAGGCGAAGCTGCTCGAGCCCGGCTACGGCCTGGTGCGCGTCACGCAGTTCCAGGAGCACACCGGCGAGAACCTGGTCGCCGCGATCAACGATCTCTACAAGAAGAGCGGGGGCGAGCTCAAGGGCCTGATCCTCGACTTGCGCATGAACCCGGGCGGGCTGCTCAATTCCGCCGTCGCCGTCTCCGCGGCGTTCCTCCACAAGGACGACCTCGTCGTCTACACGGACGGGCGCACCGAGGACGCGAAGATGCGCCTCACGGCCAACAAGGAGAACTACGTGCGCGGAGCCTTCAAGGAGGACTACCTCTCGAAGCTTCCGCCCGCGGTGAAGAATGTCCCGATGGTGGTGCTCGTGAACGGCGCCTCGGCCTCCGCTTCGGAGATCGTCGCCGGCGCGCTGCAGGACCATCACCGCGCGACCATCCTCGGCACGCAGACCTTCGGCAAGGGATCGGTGCAGACCATCCTGCCCCTGCCCAACAACCAGGCGGTGAAGCTCACCACGGCGCTCTACTACACGCCGAGCGGCCGCTCGATCCAGGCGAAGGGCATCTCGCCCGACATCGTGGTCGACGACGGCTCGGACCAGAAGGTGCTGCTGCGCGAGGCGGACCTGCAGCACCACCTCATCGTCGAGAACGGCAAGCTCGAGGACGGCGACGGCAAGGCGAAGCCCACGGACAAGGTGATCGCGGGCCCGGCCGGCGGCAAGAGCGCCACCGTGTCGCCGAAGCCCGCGGCCGTGAAGGCCGATCATGCGGCCGACGCGAAGAAGGGCGCGGCGCCCGGCAAGAAGGAGGACCTGCAGCTCGCCGCCGCGCTCAACCACCTGAAGGGGCTGCCGATCAACGCCACGTCCGCCGCCGTCGCCGCGACGAAATAGCGGCGCGCGGTCGGGCGCCGCGGCCCCAGAACCCCACCGTGGATGACGCCCAGCGGCTGCGCTACAGCCGCCACCTGCTGCTCAACGAATTCGGCGAGGAGGCCCAGGAGCGCCTCCTCGCGTCGCGCGCGCTCGTGGTCGGCGCGGGCGGCCTCGGTTCCTCCGCGCTGCTCTACCTCGCATCGAGCGGGTTCGGCCGCATCACCGTCTGCGACGGCGATCGCGTGGACCTGACGAACCTCCAGCGCCAGATCGTCCACCGCCTCGATTCGATCGGCGAGCCCAAGGCCGCCTCCGCGGCGCGCAC
>DATIVM010000138.1:0-7127 GCA_035465975.1 Usitatibacter sp. | reverse complement strand
AAGGCGCTGCCGGAATCGACGCCGCACCGCGACGCGGCGCTGAATCTCGTCACGCAGCACCTGGACCTCCTCGCCGCGCGCGACTTCAACAAGCTCAAGCGGCTCCTCGGCGTGAGCGAGGACGAGCTGCGCGAGGTGCGCGCGCTCATCCTCACGCTCGACCCGAAGCCGGGCCGCAACTTCGGCAGCGGCGACGTGCGCTACGTGGTTCCCGACGTGGTGGTGCGCAAGATCGGCGGGCGCTGGAACGCATCGCTCAACCGCGACGCGATGCCGCGGCTGCGCATCAACAAGATGTACGCGGACATCCTGCAGGCCTCGCGCGAGAACGGCGGCAAGCACCTCGCGGGGCAGCTGCAGGAGGCGCGCTGGCTCATCAAGAACGTCCAGCAGCGCTTCGACACGATCCTGCGCGTGACGCAGGCGATCGTCGACCGGCAGAAGAACTTCTTCGAGCACGGCGAGGTCGCCATGCGCCCGCTGGTGCTGCGCGAGATCGCCGAGGCGGTGGGCCTGCACGAATCGACCATCTCCCGGGTGACCACCCAGAAGTACATGCTCACCCCGCGCGGAATCTTCGAGCTGAAATATTTCTTCGGCAGCCACGTTTCAACCGACACCGGAGGGGCCTGTTCGGCGACCGCGATTTGTGCTCTGATCAAGCAGCTGGTCGCCGCCGAGGACTGCCGGAAGCCCCTCTCGGACCATCGCATCTCCGACATCCTCGCGCAGCAAGGCATCCAGGTGGCGCGGCGGACCGTGGCCAAGTACCGCGAGGCCATGCACATCCAGCCGGCCAATCTCCGCAAGTCCATCTAGAGACAGGAGCGCCCATGAACCTGCACCTCACCGGTCACCATGTCGAGATCACCTCCGCGATCCGCGATTACGTCGTGGCGAAGCTCGAGCGCATCAGTCGGCATTTCGACCACGTGATCGACGTGAACGTGATCATGACGGTGCAGAAGCTGGAGCAGCAGATCGAGGCGAACGTGCACCTGTCGGGCAAGGACATCCACGTGCGCTGCAACGACGGCGACATGTACGCCGCGATCGACCAGCTCATGGACAAGCTCGACCGCCAGGTGCTCCGGCACAAGGAGCGCTTCCACGTGAACCGCCATGCCCCGGGCATCAAGCGCATGCCCCAGGCGTGATGACGGCGGCGCGCGCCCACGCTCCGGCCCCCGCGGCCATGAACCTGGTCTCCCGGCTGCTTCCGCGCGAGCACGTCGTGCTCGGGCTCGACGCGACGAGCAAGAAGCGGCTGTTCGAGCAGATCGGGCTGCTGTTCGAGAACTCGCGCCAGATTCCGCGCGCGCGCGTCTTCGACAGCTTCTTCGACCGCGAGAAGCTCGGGTCCACGGCGCTCGGCTACGGCGTGGCGATTCCCCACGGGCGCATCAAGGGGCTCAAGGAGCCGGTGTGCGCGTTCGTGCGCACCGCCTCGCCCATCCCCTTCGAGGCGCCCGACGGCGAGCCCGTGTCGCTGGTCTTCGCGATGCTGGTTCCCGAGCACGCGACGGAGGCGCACCTCGAGCTCCTCTCGGAGCTCGCGCAGATGTTCAGCGACACGGACCTGCGCGAAGCGCTCGCCGCGGCCGAAGACGCCCAGGCGGCCCACCGGTTGATCACCGAGTGGTCGCCCTATGCCCCGGCTCAGCGTACAGCGGCTGTTTGACGAGCGCCGCGAGCGCCTCGGCCTCGCGTGGGCCGCCGGCACCGCCGGGGCGGTGCGGGAGTTCACCGGCGAGATGCTGCACTGGCCGGGCGTGGGCCTCATCGGCCACCTGAACCTCATCCACCAGCTCCTCGCCCAGGTGATGGGCCCGCGCGAGGTCGATTACGTCGAGGGGCTCGATGCGGCGCTGCAGGCGCCGACCGCGGAGCGCATCTGCTCGCCGGACACGCTGTGCGTCATCGTCGCCGACGGCGTCGCGCCGCCCGCGGTGCTGCTGCAGGCGGCGGAGCGCTCGGGCGTGGCGCTCCTCACCTCGACCGAGCCCAGCCAGCACGTGATCAACGTGCTGCGGCCTTACATGCAGCAGGAGCTGGGCGAGGTGACCACGCTGCACGGCGTGATGCTCGACGTGCTCGAGATCGGCGTCCTCATCACCGGCGAGTCCTCGATCGGCAAGAGCGAGCTCGCGCTGGAGCTCGTCTCGCGCGGCCACGGGCTCGTCGCCGACGACGTGGTGGAGCTGCAGCAGATCGGCCCCGACACCATCCAGGCGCGCTGCCCGCCGATGCTGCGCGATTTCCTCGAGGTGCGCGGGCTCGGCGTGCTCAACATCCGCTCGATCTTCGGCGAGACCGCCGTGCGGCCGCGCAAGAGCCTGCGCCTCATCGTGCACCTCGACGCGCCGGAGTCGGGGCAGGAGCCGAAGAACCGGCTCGCGACGCGCTCGGGCACGCAGGAGATCCTCGGCGTGGAGATCCCGTCCGTGACGCTCGCGGTCGCCCCCGGGCGCAACCTCGCGGTGCTGGTGGAGGCGGCCGTGCGCAACCACATCCTGCTCACGCGCGGCCTCGACTCGACGCGGGAATTCATCTCGCGGCAGGAAGAGGCGATCCGCCGGGAGGGCACGGAAGGCGGGGAGATCTGATGCAGCTCGTGCTGCTCTCGGGCGTTTCCGGCTCGGGCAAGAGCGTGGCGCTGAAGGCGCTGGAGGACGCGGGCTTCTTCTGCGTGGACAACCTGCCCGCCGACCTGATCGGCCCGCTCGCCGATTACGCCAACTCGCGCGGCGAGCAGAAGGTCGCCATCAGCGCCGACGCGAGGGGCCGCGAGAGCCTCGGCAAGCTCCCCGGGATCGTCGCGAAGGAGCGCGAACGCGGCAACGACGTGCGCGTGATCTTCCTCGACGCGAACGACGAGAGCCTGGTGCGCCGGTTCTCGGAGACGCGCCGCCCGCACCCGCTCGCGCGCGAAGGGCAGACGCTGCCCGACGCCATCGCCGAGGAGCGCGCCGTGCTCACCGGGGTCGCGGAGATCGGCCAGCGCGTCGACACGAGCAGCCTCACGCCGTCGCAGTTGCGCGGCTGGATCCAGGACCTGGTGGTGACCGACCGCACGCGCCTCGCGCTGTGCTTCGAATCCTTCGGCTTCAAGGGCGGCGCGCCGCTCGACGCGGATTTCGTCTTCGACGCGCGCTGCGTGCTGCCCAACCCGCACTACGACCCGAGCCTGCGCCACCTGACCGGCACCGATCCGGAGGTGGTGGAGTTCCTCGAGCGCGAGACCCAGGCCGGGATCCTCGTCGAGGACATCCAGCGCTTCCTGCAGCGGTGGCTGCCGCGCTTCGTGCTCGACCAGCGCGCCTCGCTCACCGTCGCGATCGGCTGCACGGGCGGGCGCCATCGCTCGGTGTACATCGCCGCGCAGCTCGCCGAGCGCTTCGCCTCCGACTACCCGGTCGTGCTGCGCCACCGCGACCTCAAGGACTAGGCGCCCGCTTGCTCATCCTCAACCTGTTCTCCGCGGGCAGGCGTCCGCGCAGCGTGCCGATCTTCCCGCTGAAGACGGTGCTCTTCCCGGGCTCGGCGCTGCCGCTGCGCATCTTCGAGGTGCGCTACGTCGACATGGCGCGCGCGTGCCTGCGCGATTCCGCGCCCTTCGGCGTGTGCCTCATCAAGGAGGGCGAGGAGGTGGGCTCGCCCGCGCTTCCCGAGCGAATCGGGTGCCTGGCGCGCATCGCCGATTGCGACGCCGGGGAGCTGGGCGTGCTCAAGGTGCGCGCCGACGGGCTCGAGCGCTTCCGCATCCTCTCGAGCGAGGTGGCGAAGTCGGGGTTGATCGTGGCCGAAATCGAGCCGCTCGCGGAGGAACCGCCCGCGCCCGGCGCGCCGGGCTTCGACGAGTGCGCGCAGTTCCTGCGCAAGGCGATCGCCGCGATCGGCGTCGAGCGATTCGTGGAGCCGCTGCGCTTCGAGGACGCGACCTGGGTCGGATTCCGCCTCGCGGAGATCCTGCCGCTGCGCAGCGACGTGAAGCAGAAGCTGCTGGAGCTCACGGACGCGACGCTGCGCATCGCGGTCCTCCACAAGTTCATGAAGCAGCAGAGGCTCATCGCGTAGTCCGCCCCGGGGAGGCACATGGCGACCACTCCTTCGCTTCGCGCGAGCCGCGCGTACGCCGCGGCGCAGATGGCGCTGCTCGCGGTCTACGCGGCGATCCTCCTCTGGAATCCCGGGGGCCCGCTCTTCGCGTCCGCGAGCGCCGCCATGGCCGGGAACGCATTGGCGATCGCGGGGCTCGTGGTGATCGCGCTCGGCTTCCTCGCCCTGCGCGGCAACATCCAGGTGGCGCCGCACACGAAGGCAGGCGCGCACCTGGTGCAGTCGGGCATCTACCGCGTGCTGCGCCACCCGATCTACACCGGGATCGCGGCGTGCGTCGCGGGACTGTGGCTGCGCGAGCCGACGCTCGCGGCGGCGGTCGCGGGCGTCGCGGTCATCGCGTTCCTCGGCGTGAAGCGGCGCGTGGAGGAGCGCTTCCTGCTCGCCGCCTATCCCGGGTACGCCGAATACCGCACGCGAACCATCGCCTTCCCCTGAGGCGGGCGTTCAGGGGGCGATCGAGGCGAGCAGTCGGCGAACCGGCGAGGGCAGGGGCGCGCCGCCGAGATCGCGCAGCTTCATCCACGTCGCGGCCTTGCCCTCGGCGAGGCGCCGCGCGCCCCGCGCGCGGATCCGCCACGGCGTCACCTCGAGCGTGAAATGGGTGAACGCGTGCTCGAACGGGTCGAGCGCGCGCACGTCCGCCGCATCGATTCCCCACTCGCTCGCGAGGACCGCCTCGGGCTTCGCGTCGGAATCGGCTTCGGGCAGCGACCACATGCCGCCCCAGATCCCGGAAGGCGGGCGCTTCTCGAGCAGCACCTCGCCCGCCGAGAGCACGACCAGCATGGCCACGCGCCGGCGCCGTGCCGGCGCGCGCCGCCGCGAGCCCGGGATCTCGCCGGTGCGTCCCGCGATGCGCGCGGCGCAATCGTCGTTCACCGGGCAGAGCAGGCACTGGGGGCGGCGCGGCGCGCACGGTCCGGCGCCGAGATCCATGAGGCCCTGCGTGTAGCGTTCGATGTGTCGATCGGGCAGCCGCGCCTGTGCTTGCGCCCACAGGGCCGCGAGCACCGGCGCGCTGGCCGGATCGCCGCCGATGCCCGCATGGCGCGCGATCACGCGCCGCGCGTTGCCGTCGAGGATCGCGCGCCTCTCCCCGGAGGCGAACGCGGCGATGGCGCCCGCCGTCGAGCGCCCCACCCCGGGAAGCGTCGCCAGCGCATCGAACGTGCGCGGGAACTCGCCGCCGAACCGCTCGCATACCTCGCGCGCCGCGCGGTGAAGGTTGCGGGCGCGCGCGTAGTAGCCGAGGCCGCTCCAGAGCGCCATCACCTCGTCCTCGGGCGCGCGGGCGAGATCGGCCACCGTGGGAAAGCGCGCGAGGAAGCGCTCGTAGTAGGGAAGCACGGTCGCGACCTGCGTCTGCTGCAGCATGACCTCGGAGAGCCAGATGCGATACGGGTCGCGGGTGCGCTGCCAAGGCAGGTCGTGGCGGCCGTGGCGACGCTGCCACTGCACGAGGCGCGTCGCGAAGGAAGGCGGGCGGCTTTCGCTCATCGCCCCCCATGATGCCGCAAGTCCGCTCGATTGCCGCAACCCGGCGGGCACTCGCCGGGAACGTCTTTGGCTCCGGCGTCGGCCGTAGCCCTATCCGATCGGTGACAGGCGGTTCTCGACGCGGCGCACGCCCCGCACGCGCCGCGCGCAGGTGATCATCTCGGCGATCTGCTCGCCCGTCGCCGGACCCTTGAGGATCACCGTCCCGTCGTGGACGCGCACCTCCACCGCGCGCGGATCGGCGATGGTCTGCGAGAGCGCGAGGCGCACCCGGCCGAGGAGCAGCGGGTCCTCGACCGGTTCCTCGCGCTCGCGTCGCCGGGAGGCGGCAATCGCATGGTCGAGGAGGTAGGCGAGCACGGCACCCAGGACGAGACCGAGCAGCACGTCGAACGCGCGTTGCGGAATGCCGGGGGCGCGCGGCGGGCGGAAATGGGATTGCATGGGGACGGACCGCGGACTGTCGATCCCGGTAGACCCGCGCCAGCGCGCACGGTTCGGCCGCCTAGTCGTTTTGGAGGGGCCGTGGAGCGGCCACGAGATCGGCTCGACGGCGCCCGTTGATGCCGGACAAGGCCCGCGGCGCGCGGTGCGGTCTACTGGTGCGATCGGATGGATCGGGCGCGATCATGGGCATCGGATCCGGGCGCGGGACCGGGCGGCTGTGGGCGGCGGTCCTGCTGTTGGGCGCGGCGGCCTGCGGCGGCGGAGGCGGCGGCGGCACGACGACGGCACCCGAGCCCTGCACGAGCTGCACGCCCACGACGAGCGCATGGCCGTGGCCCACCTGGACCGGCGAGACGATCGCGGTTGCGCCTTCCACGACGGGCAACACCTACTACGTCGACGGGACGAACGGCAACGATGCGAACGCCGGCACCTCGCCCACCGCGGCGCTCAAGACGATCAAGAGCGCGGTGTCGAAGATCGCGGCCGGCGACACGGTGCTGATCCACAAGGGGCTCTACCGCGAGGGCATCGACCTCGGAAACGGGCCGTCGGGGTCCGAAGGCAGGCCCATCACGTTCGGTTCCTATGGCGATGGCGAGGTGATCCTCGACGGCTCCACGCCGGTGACCGGGTGGCTGCGCGTCGCGGGAAGCGTCTGGCAGGCGCAGGCCACGTTCACGCCGATCGCGGTGGTGGTGAACGAGGTTGCGCTGCGCCAGGTGACGCAGGGCCAGGGCGGCTCCACCGCGCCGCAGGCCGGCCTCGCCGGCGTGACCAGCGGCAGCGGCAAGTGGTACGTGAGCAGCGGCAACGTCATCACCGCCGACTTCGGCACGGTGCTCGGCAACGGCGATCCCAACCAGGCCGACATCGTGGTGCCGAACGACGACGGCGCCCAGCAGCACGTCTACTGGTATGGCGTGAACTACGTGACCTTCAAGGGCCTCACGATCCGCGGCTCGGGATCGAACGGCCTGTGGGGCTACGGCAGCCACGTCACGGTGGATAGCTGCGACATCAAGTTCAACGGCAAGGCGGCGGTGTCGTTCATGGTGGAC
>DATIVM010000137.1:0-2849 GCA_035465975.1 Usitatibacter sp. | reverse complement strand
AGGGCTTCGAGAGGTGGAAGGCGCCGCTCGCGATGAACAGGATGTGGTCGGTGCGGATGACCCCGTACTTGGTGGCCACCGCCGTGCCTTCCACGAGCGGCAGCAGGACGCGCTGCACGCCCTGGCGCGAGACGTCCGCGCCGTGCATCTCGCCGCGGCTCGCGATCTTGTCGATCTCGTCGATGAAGACGATGCCGTCCTGCTCCACGGAGCGCACCGCCTTGAAGCGGATCTCCTCCTCGTTCACGAGCTTGAGCGCCTCCTCGTCGGTGAGGAGCCGCAGCGCCTCGCGGATCGCGAGCGTCCGGCGCTTGCGCCGCGCGCCGCCCATGCTCTGGAACATCCCCTGGATCTGCTGCGTGAGCTCCTCCATCCCGGGCGGGGCGAGGATCTCCATGCTCGCGGCGGCCTGCGCGACGTCGATCTCGATCTCCTTGTCGTCGAGCTTGCGTTCGCGCAGCATCTTGCGGAAGCGCTGGCGCGTGGAATTCGCGTCGCCCGGATCGGCCGCGACGCCCGGCAGCAGCGCGTCGAGCACGCGCTCTTCGGCGACGTCCTCGGCGCGCGTGCGCACCTTGTTCATCTCCTGCTCGCGCGTGCCCTTCACGGCGATCTCGGCGAGGTCGCGGATGATGGAGTCCACGTCGCGCCCCACGTAGCCCACCTCGGTGAACTTGGTCGCCTCGACCTTGATGAAGGGCGCGTTCGCGAGGCGCGCGAGGCGGCGCGCGATCTCGGTCTTGCCGACGCCCGTGGGGCCGATCATCAGGATGTTCTTGGGCGTGATCTCCGCGCGCAGCGGCTCGGCCACCTGCGCGCGGCGCCAGCGGTTGCGCAGCGCGATCGCCACCGCCCGCTTCGCCTCGGCCTGCCCGACGATGTACTTGTCGAGCTCGTGCACGATCTCCTGCGGGGTCATCATCCCCGGGGCGGTGGCGGGCCCGGCGGCGGGCGATTCGGAAGGGGCGTTCACAGCGTCTCGATCACGTGGTTCTGGTTGGTGTAGATGCAGAGCTCGCCGGCGATGGCGAGCGCGCGCTGCACGATCTCCGCGGGCTCGAGCTGGGTGTTGTCGAGGAGCGCGAGGGCCGCGGCCTGCGCGTAGCCGCCGCCGCTGCCGATCGCGAGCAGGCCCTGCTCGGGCTCGAGGACGTCGCCGTTGCCGGAGATCACGAGCGAGGTCTGGCGGTCGGCGATGGCGAGCATCGCCTCCAGCCGGCGCAGCATCCGGTCGGTCCTCCAGTCCTTGGCGAGCTCCACCGCGGAGCGCAGGAGGTTGCCCTGGTGCTTCTCGAGCTTCGCCTCGAAGCGCTCGAAGAGCGTGAAGGCGTCGGCGGTCGCGCCGGCGAATCCGGCGAGGATCCGGTCCTGGTACAGGCGGCGCACCTTGCGCGCGGTCGCCTTCACGACGATGTTGCCCAGCGTCACCTGGCCGTCGCCGCCCATGGCGACGCGCTCGCCGCGGCGGACGGAGACGATGGTCGTGCCGTGGAAAAGCACGGGGTCGGAGCTCATGAAGGGATTTTCCGCTTTTCCCGGAGTCTGGCCCTCAGGCCATGATCAACGAAATCGCGCTTTTTCTTTGCGCGATTTCAGGTTGACTTGCGGCGCACCAATATGGCGTAGCGATTGACACCCAGCGCTTCGAGAAGTGCCGCGTTGAGCTCGTTCAGCCCGGCGAGGATCACGCGCTTGCCGGCGAGCTGGATCGCCTTGATCGATTCGACGAAGGCCGGGGAATAGGCGAAGTCGATGCGCAGCACCCGCGACATGTCGATCGGCACCTCGGTGCGCGCGGCGGCGAACCCGTTGAGCTCGCCGATCTGGTTCGCGCTCGCCGCCGAGAGCACGCCGCGCAGGCCGAACTCCTCCGTGTCCGCCGGGTGCGGCTTCTCGGCGGGGGCGGCCCTCGCCGTGGAAGCGGCGACGGTGTTCACGTAAGCCTCCCAGTTGGGCGGCGAAATCTCGAAGGCCACCGCGTACTCGAGCCCCAGCTCCTCGAACTGCGCGGGCTTGCCCTGCAGGATCAGGAGCTCGAAGAGCAGCGCCCAGTAAGGCCGCTGCATGGCCTCGGATTTCTCCTTCGATCCTTCCTCCCACGGGTCCACCATGACGACGCGCTTGCGCAGCGCCGCCTCGAGCGAATCGAGGTGGTTGAACCACATCGGCAGGCTCTGCTTGCGCAGCTTCGCGAGCGCCGTCGCGAGGAGCGTCGCGTCCTCCGGCGTCATCATCGTGATCTTGCCCACGTCCAGGCGCACCGTTCCCTGGGACTCGGCGAACGCGACGAACTTCTCGATCTCGCCGGCGAGCTCGCCGGACGCCGTCGGCTTGAGCAGGAAATAGTCCTTGCGATCGCGGTTCTGCGCGCGGCGCGGATCGGCGGCGCCCTCGGCGCTGTCCGCCCATGCGGGCGGCGACTGCTCGAACTTGACGCTGAAGAGCATCGAGAGCGCGTCGAACTCGGCGCGGTTCTGCGCCATCTGGTGCAGGTCGAAGAGCATGAGCCACGCCTGCTTGTTGTTGCGCCCCGCCGGGTCCTTGATCTCCGCGGCGAGGAGCTGCGCGGCGGCCGTGGGATGGTTCGCGGCGTAGAGCACGGCGGCCTCCTGCGGCGCGGGCAGGAACGCGGAGTGGAAGTCCTCGGAGCCCAGCCGCCCGCCGGCACGGCCGGCCTGGGGCCGGATGCTGCTCGCCTGCGAGGTGCCGGGTGCTGATGTGGCCATGTGCGCCGTTCGATTTGCGATGCCCGGCGGACGTGTGCGCCGCCTTCACCGGACTCCGGGAAAGTATACCCCCGGGATGCCGGGCGGGCGCCTCCTCAGGCGATGCAGTAGGCGAGGCCTTCC
>DATIVM010000136.1:0-1791 GCA_035465975.1 Usitatibacter sp. | reverse complement strand
GGGCGTGGAGCGCCGCGGCGCAGACGAGCGCCGCGGCGAGAACCCGCGACACGGTCAGGCGGTCGAACCGCCACAAGGCGATATGCTTCACGGATGTTCCTCCCGAATGACGCGTAAGGTTAACGCATGAGGTGCGATGTGCGACGACACCTGCTTTTCGCGCTGGTCCTGCTCGCCGCGGGCTGCGCATCGATCCCCCAGGCGCCCGAGACCCCGAGGCAGGCGGCCGCGCGCCGCGCGCACGCGCCGCGGCCCGCGTACAACCTCGCCGGTTATCCGCCCGCGGCGCGCGACGGGTACGTCGACGGCTGCGAGTCGGCGAAGCGTTCCGAGTACGCGCGGAAGGACCCGAGGCGCATGGCGGACGATCCCCAGTACGCCATGGGCTGGAACGACGGCTACTCGATCTGCAGCCGCTAGCCGGCGCGGGCGAGGACCCACTCCGCGATCGCCTGCTGGATCTCCGGCGCGTCGCCGATCGCGGTCTCCATGCCGATCGGGATGCGCGGGTGCGAAGCGCGGATCGCCTCCACGATGCGGGGCAGGTCCTGCTTGAGATGCCCGCCCTGCGCCATGAAGAGCGGAAACACGGTGATCGCGAGCGCGCCCTGCTCGATCAGCGAGCCGATCGCTTCCTCCAGCGTGGGCGACATGAGGTCGAGGTAGGCGAGCTCGATCGGGATCTCCGGCCGGCTCGCGCGCACGCGCTCGCGGACCGCCTCGAAGGGCCGCGCCCATTCCGGGTCGCGCGCGCCGTGGGCGAAGAGGACGATCCCGCGCATCAGTGCTTGCCGGTGGAGCCGAAGCCGCCCGCCCCGCGCGCGCTTTCCTCGAAGGAGTCCACCACGTTGAGCTGCACCTGCACCACGGGCACCACCACGAGCTGCGCGATGCGCTCGAGCGGATTCACGACGAAGGGCTCCTTGCCGCGGTTCCAGCACGAGACGAAGACCTGCCCCTGGTAGTCGGAATCGATGAGGCCCACGAGGTTGCCGAGCACGATGCCGTGCTTGTGGCCCAGGCCCGAGCGCGGGATCACGATCGCCGCGAGACCCGGGTCGCCGAGGTGGATCGCGAGGCCGGACGGCACGAGGCTGCTCTCGCCCGGCTTCAGGGTGAGGGGAGAGTCGATGCACGCGCGCAGGTCGAGGCCCGCGGAGCCGCTCGTGGCGTAGGCGGGGAGGTTCGCGCGGATGCGCTCGTCGAGGATCCTGATGTCGAGTTTTCTCATGGGGAGTGATGCGGGCATCGGCGCTTTCAATGCCGTAACCCGCCGCAGGCGGCAGTGAAGCGCATGGCCCGGGATCAGGAAACCTGCTTGAGGGGCGCGGCGGCCGCGGGCTTGCCGCGGCGCCCGGCGAGCGCCAGCGCGTGCGACACGATCTCGCGCGCGATCCTCGATTTCGGCGCGCGCGCGAGCGGGTGCGCGCCGTCGTCGTCGTAGATCGTCACCTCGTTCTCGTCGCGGCCCACGGCGTCCTGCACCAGGTTCGCGACGATCATCGGGATCTTCTTGCGCGCGCGCTTCTCCTGCGCGTAGCGAGCCACGTCCTCGCTCTCGGCGGCGAAGCCCACGCAGAAGGGGCCGTCGGGAAGCCCCGCCACGTAGGCGAGGATGTCCTCCGTGGGCTTGAGCCGGATCTCCATCCCCTCGTTGCTCTTCTTGAGCTTGCGCGCGGCCTTGGCGACGGGCGTGTAGTCGGCCACCGCGGCGACGCTGAAGAAGAAGTCGCTGTCGGCGAGGTTCGCCTTCACCGCGTTCATCATCTCCGCGGCGGACGTGACGTAGAC
>DATIVM010000135.1:0-8106 GCA_035465975.1 Usitatibacter sp. | reverse complement strand
ACGGATCATGCGCACGGAGTCAGTCGTCTCCCGTGGGCGCGAGCGCGCCTTGCGGCGGGGTGGGGCGCACGAAATGCTGCCGCGAGCGGCCGGCCTTCACCTCCTCGTACCAGATCTCGTGGTGCTCGCGCGCCCAGCTCTCGTCCACGACGCCGGTGCGCATCGCGCGGAACGCGCCTCTCACGCCGACCGTGCCGAGGTACATGTGGAAGAGCGACGCGGCGATCGCGAGGAAAGCCACGGCGAGGTGGACGAGGCTCGCGGTCTGCATGAGCGAGCGGCCTGGCGCGAGGTTCGGGAAGTCGAGCACGAGGCCGGTCACCGAGAGCACCGCGCAGAAGAAGCACACCAGCCCCCAGAAGAGCGTCTTCTCGCCGGCGTTGAAGCGTCCGGAAGGCACGTGCTTGCGCGAGAGCATCCCGCCGAACTCGCGCAGCCATGGCAGGTCGTGGCGGCGCGGCAGGTTGTCGCCGGCGAAGCGCGCGATGAACCAGCCGAGGCACACGATGAAGAGCGGCCCGAGGAACGCGTGCACGTCCTTGGAGACCAGCGCGAGGGCGGAGAACGCGTCGTAGCCCACCACGGGCAGGAGCGCGCGGCGGCCCGCGGCAAGGAGGAGCCCGGTGAGCGCGAGGACCACGAAGCCGATGCCCATCGTCCAGTGCGCGACCCGGTCGGCCACGGCGAAGCGCTCGATGAGACGGCCGGTGGCCGGAAAGCCGTCGCCGATGGGCCCGCGCCACAGGTAGAACGCCGCGAGCGCGGCGACGCAGGCCGCGAGGAGCCATCCCCCGAGGGTCACGACCGGCCAGCGCAGGGCGCGCCACGCCTTGCCGCGCTCCTGGATCACGACGCCCCGTTCGGCGCCGGGAATGGTGGCCGTGCCCGCGTTCACGCCCTGCCACGGCGGCGTCTCGCTCGCGGCGGCCGCGGGCTCGCGGGCCGAAGGCGCGCGCTGCGCTTGCGCGAGGGCGGGAAACGACACGACCATGAGCGCCGCGGCGAACAGCAGGGCGAACCAGGCTGTCCAACGCATCGTCCGCTCCTTCACGAACCGATCTCGTCCATGGTGGGCGCCACCCGCAGGCCGGTGTTGACAGCGATCAAGACGAAGCGCGCCTACGAGGCCCCGGCGCGCGGCGACGGCACGCGCGTGCTGGTCGATCGCCTGTGGCCCCGCGGTCTCGCGAAGGAGGCGGCGGCGGTGGACCGCTGGATGCACGAGCTCGCGCCCAGCACGGCGCTGCGCAAGTGGTTCGGCCACGACCCGGCGCGCTGGGACGAGTTCCGCAGGCGCTACGCCGCCGAGCTCGCCGATCGCAAGGCCGAGCTCGGGACGCTGCGCGCGCTCGCCCGGTCCGGCACCGTGACCCTCCTCTACGGCGCCCGGGACGAGCGCCACAATAACGCCGTCGCCCTGCGCGACATCCTCCTTTCCGGGAGCGTCGCGAACCCGCCCGATTGAGCGGGCGGAGGCAGAAATCGCCCCGTCGTGCTAGCCTTGGGGCCGCGGATCGGCCGGCGATCCACACGATCCAAGACAAACGATCCAAGACCAAAATCCAGGACCAGGCCCCCAGGAGGACTCATGAAGCTCGCACGTCTCGCGGCCGCGCTCGTCGCGCTGGCCTTCGCAACCGCGGCGCAGTCCGCGCCGCTCGTCGTCAAGTTCAGCCACGTCGTCGCCGACAAGACCCCCAAGGGCCAGGCGGCGCTCAAGTTCAAGGAGCTCGCGGAGAAGAAGCTGCCGGGCAAGGTGGAAGTGCAGGTCTTCCCGAACTCGCAGCTCTTCGGCGACGGCAAGGAGATGGAGGCGCTGCTGCTGGGCGACGTCCAGATCATCGCCCCCTCGCTCTCCAAGTTCGACCGCTACACGAAGAAGGTGCAGATCTTCGACCTGCCGTTCCTCTTCAACAACATCGAGGCGGTGGACCGCTTCCAGCAGAGCAAGGAAGGCAAGGCGCTGCTCAACTCGATGACCTCGAAGGGCATCAAGGGCCTCGCCTACTGGCACAACGGCATGAAGCAGCTCTCCACCGACAAGGACCAGCTGCGCGTGCCCGAGGACGTGAAGGGCCTCAAGTTCCGCATCCAGCCCTCCGACGTGCTCGAGGCGCAGTTCCGCGCGGTCGGCGCGAACCCGCAGAAGATGGCGTTCAGCGAGGTGTACCAGGCGCTGCAGACCGGCGTCGTGGACGGCCAGGAGAACACCTGGTCGAACATCTACTCGCAGAAGTTCTTCGAGGTGCAGAAGACCATCGCCGAGACCAACCACGGCGTGATCGACTACATGGTGATCACCAACGCCAAGTGGTGGGACAAGCTGCCGCCGGACGTCCGCAAGGGGCTGCAGGAAGCGATGGACGAGGCGACCGCCTACGGCAACGGCCTCGCCAACCAGATCAACGAGCGCGACAAGAAGCTCATCGCGGAAGCCGGCAAGGCGAAGATCCAGGAGCTCACCAAGGACGACCTCGCCAAGTGGCAGAAGGCGATGGAGCCGGTCTGGAAGAAGTTCGAGCCGCAGATCGGCAAGGACCTGATCCAGGCCGCGTTGAGGGCGAACAAGCAGTAAGCCGGCGCACGGAGCGCACGCCGTGCGCCTCGCCTGGCTGGAACGGCTGGAGGAGGGGCTGATCGCCCTCCTCCTCGCCGTGATGACGATCGTCTCGTTCGTCCAGGTCGTCGCGCGCTACGTCTTCAACTACAGCTTCACCTCGGCGCTCGAGCTCACCACGTCGCTCTTCGCCTGGCTGATCTTCCTCGGCATCCCCTACGGCGTGCGGATCGGCTCGCACATCGGCGTGGACGCGCTGGTGAGGTCGCTCGGGCGCAGGGCGGGCCGCGTAGTCGGCGCCGTGGGGGCGGCGCTGTGCCTGGTCTATTCGGTCATCCTGCTCTACGGCAGCTGGGCGTACGTCGGCAAGATGTACGACATCGGCATCGAGATGGAGGATCTGCCGGTCCAGCAATGGATCCCGCGCGCGATCCTGATCGTGAGCTTCGCGCTGCTGGTGCTGCGCTTCTCGCAGGTGCTGTGGCGCATCCTCTCGGGCCGCGAGGTGCGGCTGCACCTGGGCGACGAGGCGGCGGAGGCGCTGCGGGCGCAGCACGAGCTCATGGCGGAGCCGGGCCGCGCCGCGCAGGAGCGCAAATGACCACCGCGCTCCTCTTCATCCTGCTCTTCGTCTTCATGTTCCTCGGCATGCCGATCGCGATCGCGCTCGGCCTGTCCTCGGTCGTCGCGATCATGTACGTCGGCCGGGATTCCCTCGCCTCGCTCTCGCTCAAGCTCTTCGAGACCTCGGAGCAGTTCACGCTGCTCGCGATCCCGTTCTTCATCCTCGCCGGCGCCTTCATGACGACCGGCGGCGTGGCGCGGCGCATGATCCGCTTCGCGAACGCCTGCGTGGGCCACCTGCGCGGCGGCCTCGCGATCGCCTCGGTGCTCGCGTGCATGCTCTTCGCGGCGGTGTCCGGCTCCTCGCCCGCCACGGTGGTCGCGGTCGGCACCATCGTGATCGGCGGCATGGTGCGCGCCGGGTACTCGAAGGAGATGGCCGCGGGCGTGATCTGCAACGCGGGCACCCTCGGGATCCTCATCCCGCCCTCGATCGTGATGGTGGTGTACGGCGCCGCCACGGAAACGTCCGTGGGCAAGCTCTTCATGGCGGGGATCATCCCGGGGATCGTGCTCGGGCTGATGCTCATGGTCGCGATCTACGTGCGCGCCCGCATGCTGCAGCTTCCGCGCCAGCCGCGCGCGACGCTGCGCGAGATGCTGGTGGCGGCGCGCGAGTCCCTCTGGGGCCTGCTGCTCCTCGTGATCATCCTGGGCGGCATCTACGGCGGCGTCTTCACGCCGACCGAGGCGGCGGCGGTCTCCGCCGTCTACGCCTTCTTCGTGGCGCTGTTCATCTACCGCGACATCGGGTGGAAGGACGTTCCGAAGGTGCTCGTCGACGCGGCGCGCGTCACGGTGATGCTGATGTTCATCATCGCCAACGCGCTGCTCTTCGCCTACGTGCTCACGACCGAGCGCATCCCGCAGACCATCGCCGAGCAAATCGTCTCGATGGGCATGGCGCCGTGGCAGTTCCTGATCGTGGTGAACGTGCTGCTGCTCATCGCGGGCAACTTCATGGAGCCCACGGGCATCATCCTGATCCTCGCGCCGATCCTCTTCCCGATCGCGCAGCACATGGGGATCGACCCGGTGCACCTCGGCATCATCATGGTGGTGAACCTCGAGATCGGCATGGTGACGCCCCCCGTCGGCCTCAACCTGTTCGTGACGTCGGGAATCACCGGCATGTCGATGATGCAGGTGGTGCGCGCGGCGCTCCCGTGGCTGTCCGTGCTGCTGGTGTTCCTCGTGATCGTGACCTACGTGCCGAAGCTCTCGCTGTGGCTGCCGGGGTTCATGTTCTGACGCAAGCCGGCCGCGGCCCGAGCGTGGTAGAGTTCCCCGCGCAACGGCACTCCGGGAGGAAGAACATGAAGAAGCTCATCGCCGCCGCGGCGCTCGCCGCAGCCGCCACCCTGATCGGCGCCTGCACCACCCAGCCGATCTTCAACGTGAACGACGAGCCGGTGACGACCACCTCCGGCAAGCACCTGAGCGCGAGCCAGGTGCGCTCCGCGATCATCACCGCCGGCACCTCGCTCGGATGGGTCGTCAAGGACCAGGGCCCCGGGCGGCTCGTGGGGACGCTCCACCTCCGCACGCACGCTGCGGTGGTCGAGATCCCATACAGCGCGTCGAAGTACAGCATCGTCTACAGGAGCTCCGAGAATCTCGACGCCGCGGACGGCAAGATCCACCGCAACTACAACGTCTGGGTCCAGAACCTGGACCGCACGATCCGCACCGAGCTTTCGCGGATGTAGGTCGGGGCGCGCGAGCGGGCCTACGCCACCGCTTTCCAGCGCCGGCGCGCGAGCAGGCGCAGCTTCCCGCACTCGCGCTCGCCGAGCGTCGGGGCCTGCGCCTTGAGCGCCGCCTCGAAGGCATCGAGGGCGTCGCGCGTCCCGGCGGCGAGGAGCTGGTCCCGGAGCGCGTAGAAGCGCGGCGAGAACTCGCCGAAGAGCTCATGCAGGACCGGGAAGGACGTGCGATGGACCGGCGAGCGCCCGAGCCTGAGGAGCGCCTCGCGATGCTCGGGCGTGGGATAGCCCTTGTGGCCCGCGAACCCGTAGCCCGGGTACTCGCGGTCGAGCGCTTCCATCATCGCGTCGCGCGCGGTCTTCGCGATGATCGAGGCGGCGGCGATGCTGAAGTTGATGCCGTCGCCCTTGTTGAAGCTGTTCTGCGGCATCGCGATCCCCGGGATCGTGCGCGCGTCCACGAGCACGTGCTGCGGGGCGCGCGGCAATCCCTCGACCGCGCGCCGCATGGCGAGGAGCGAGGCATGGTAGATGTTGAGGCGATCGATCTCCTCCACCGTGGCGATGCCGACCGCCACGCCCGAGGCCCTGGCGCGGATCTCCACGGCGAGCTCCTCGCGCGCGGGCGCGTCGAGCTTCTTGGAGTCGTCGACGCCCGCGATCTCGGTGTCGGGCGGGAACATGACCGCCGCGGCGACCACCGGGCCGGCGAGCGGGGCGACGCCGGCCTCGTCCACGCCCGCGATGTCGCGGATCCCGGACTTCCAGAGCACGATCTCGAAGTGGCGCATGGCGTCGAGGCGCAAGCGCTCGTCGCGCTCGCGCTCGAAACGCTTGCGCAGGACCGCGTAAAGGCGCTGGACGCCCTGCCGCCGGTCGCGCTGGAGGCGGCTCAGGACCTGCTGGGAGACGGGCTGCTTCTCTTCGACGTAGCGCTTGCGGATCTCGTCGATCGAAAGCTCTTCGAGGCGTGACATGTTGCGCGACCTTCGGGAACGGGACCATTCTAGCAAGCCGCGGGCCGCGGGAACGGCCGACCGCAGGATCTGACTAAGGCAGGACATGCCCTACCCGACCTCCCCCCTCGTGGCGTGCCCCCAGTGCGACGCCCTGCAGCTGGAGCCGGCCCTGGTCCCCGGGGGGTCCGCGGACTGCGTGCGCTGCGGCGCGGAGCTCTACCGGCACAAGCCGCGCAGCATCGACCGCACGCTCGCGTTCCTGCTCGCCGCGGCGATCCTGTTCCTCTTCGCCAACCTGTATCCGCTCATGGAGATGGATGCGCGCGGGCTGCGTTCGGCCACCACGCTCTTCGGGACGGTGCGCGCGCTCTCCGAGCAGGGCATGCCGAGCGTGGGCGTGCTGGTGTTCGCGACCGCGCTCGCCCTCCCGGTGCTCGAGCTCGCGGCGATGATCTACATGCTGCTGCCGCTGCGCCTGGGCTTCGTTCCCGCGGGGCTGCGCTTCGCCTTCCGGCTCGTCGAGCGCGTGCGCGTGTGGGGCATGGTCGAGGTGCTGCTGCTCGGCGCGCTGATCGCGTTCGTGAAGCTCAACGACATCGCGGTGGTGCACCCGGGAATCGCGCTCTACGCCCTCGCGGGCTTCGTGTTCCTGCTCGCCGCCGCCGACGCGTGGTACGAGCCGCGCGCGATATGGCACTGCGCACGGGAGCTCGCCTCGTGACCGCGACGGCGACGCGCGCGGGCCTGCTGCACTGCGGGGCGTGCGGGCTGCTGAACCGGCCCGCCCCCGCGGCGGGCCGCATGCACTGCGCGCGCTGCGAGGCGCCCCTCGACCGGCGCAAGCCCGGCTCGGTGGCGCGCACCTGGGCATACGTCGTCGCCGCGGCGATCCTCTACGTGCCCGCCAACCTGCTCCCGGTGATCCACAGCGGCTCGCTGCTCGGGAAGAATCCGCACGACACCATCCTCGGGGGCGTCATCTACTTCTGGACCAGCGGCTCCTGGGCGCTCGCGATCATCGTGTTCGTCGCGAGCATGGTCGTGCCGGCCACGAAGATCGTGGTCCTCGTCCTGCTCCTCGTCACGTCGCAGCGGCGCTCGCGCTGGCGCCCCGTCGACCGCACGCGCCTCTACCGCCTCGTGGCCTACATCGGCCGCTGGTCGATGGTGGACATCTACATCGGCGCGATCTCCGTCGCCCTCGTGCAGCTGCGGCCGTTCGCCTCGATCGAGCCGGGCCCGGGCGCGATCTACTTCGGCGCGGTGGTGATCCTCACGATGCTCGCCTCGGAGAGCTTCGACCCGAGGCTGATCTGGGATCCGGTGGACGAGAAGAATGAGTGACCTCCCGCCCGTCCCCGAAGACGGCGAGGTGCCGCGGGCCGTGGCGCGCAAGCCCGGCCCGCGCACCCTGCAGCTCGTCTGGATCATCCCGATCGTCGCCGCGATCGTCGGCATCGGCATCGCGGTGAAGGCGTACCTCGAGCGCGGGCCCTCCATCACCATCCAGTTCCGCACCGCGCAGGGCATCGAGGCGGGCAAGACCAAGATCAAGAACAAGGCGGTGGACGTGGGCACCGTGCGCTCGGTGAAGCTCGCCGCGGACCACAAGAGCGTCATCGTCACCGCCGAGATGGATCCCGACGCGAAGGACTTCCTCGTCGAGGATTCGCGCTTCTGGGTCGTGCGCCCGCGCATCGCGGGCGGCCAGGTATCGGGCCTCAGCACGCTCCTCGCGGGCTCGTACATCGCCGCCGTGCCCGGGACGTCGAAGAAGCCGCAGCGCCATTTCGTGGGCCTCGAGGAGCCGCCGGTCGTGACCTCGGACCTGCCCGGGCGCAGCTTCACGCTGCTCGCCTCCAACCTCGGCTCCCTCGACCTCAATTCGCCCGTCTACTACCGCGGCATCCTCGCCGGGCGCGTAGTCTCCGCCAAGGTCGCCGACGACGGCACCCAGGTGCGCGTGGACGTGTTCATCCGCTCGCCCTACGACCGGTACGTGAACACCCAGACGCGGTTCTGGAACGCGAGCGGCGTGGATTTCTCGGTGAGCGCGAGCGGCGTGCAGCTCGAGACGCAATCGCTGGTGACGCTCCTCCTCGGAGGCATCGCCTTCGAGTCGCCGCCCGACCAGGGCCCCGGACCGGCGGTCGCGGCGAACGCCGCGTTCCCGCTCTGGGACAGCCGCAGCGAGGCCCTGCGGCCGCGCGAGACGGTGATCGAGAACTACGTGATGAGGTTCTCGCAGTCGGTGCGCGGC
>DATIVM010000134.1:0-4480 GCA_035465975.1 Usitatibacter sp. | reverse complement strand
AGTTCCTCGAGCACCCCGACGATCGCCTGCCGGTCCTCCTCGGGCACGGCGCGGTACATGAGGCCCGCGAAGGAGCGCGCCATGAGGTGCCAGCCGGTCCACAGGATCTGGATCGCGACCCCGATGGCGACCAGGGGGTCGAGCCGCAGCCACCCGGTCCAGCTCACCAGCAGCACGCCGATGAAGACGCCGGCCGTGGTCCACACGTCCGTGAGGAGGTGCTTCGCGTCCGCCTCCAGCGTGATCGAGCGGTGCGAGCGCGCGGCGCGCAGCATCACCCACGCGCACCACACGTTCGCGAGCGCCGCCGCCACCGAGAGCGCGAGGCCGAGGCCCACCTGCTCGATGGGCTGCGGATGCAGCAGCCGCGGAACGGCGCTCCAGATGATGGCGCCGGCGGCGACGAAGATCAGCGCGCCCTCGATCCCGCTCGAGAAGTACTGCGCCTTCTCGTGGCCGAAGTTGTGCTCGCGGTCGGGCCCCGCCTCGGCGTAGGTGAGCACGCCGAGCGCGACCAGCGCGGCGGCGATGTTCACCAGCGCCTCCACCGCGTCCGAGAGCAGCCCCACCGAGCCGGTGAGGAAGTACGCGAGGAACTTGAGGATGATCGTGACGATCGAGGTGGCGAGCGAAAGCCACGCGTAGAAGGTCGGCGCGCGCAAGCTCATCGCGCCCTCCGCCGCCCCGCCGTGACCGCCCCGCGGATGAGGCGCGCGCCTTCCTCCACCACGAAGCGCTCGAACGCCTCGGCGATGCGCGGCAGCGTCCGCTCGCGGCGGTGCACGACGTACCACTGGCGCATGAACGGGAAGCCTTTCACGGGGACGATCGCGAGCCGGCCGAGCGCGAGCTCCTGATGCACCGCGTGGCCGGAAAGGAATCCTAACCCGAAGCCGGCCGCCACCGCCTGCTTGATGGTCTCGTTGCTCGCGATCTCCATCTCGATGCGCGGCACGACACCCGACTCGGAGAACGCCTGGTCCATCGCGAGCCGCGTCGCCGAGCCCGGCTCGCGCGAGATGAGGGGCTCGCGCGCGACCGCCTCGAGCGTGACGCTGCGGCGCTTCGCGAGCGGGTGGCCGGGCGCGGCGACCACCACGTGCGGATGGGGCGCGAAGGGCCGCGCGGCGAACTCGGGCCGCGTGGGCGCGTGGCTCATCACCGCGAGGTCGATCTCGTGCTTCGCGAGGCGCTCGAGGAGCACGTCGCGGTTCCCCACGGTGATGCGCGCGCGCACGCGCGGATGGCGCGCGCGGAACGCGGCGATGAGCCAGGGGAGGAAGTAGTCGCCCGCGTTGATCACGGCGACGTCGAGGAGGCCCTGCTCGAGCGAGGCGAGCCCCGCGATCGCCTCCTCGGAGGCGCGGATGTGGCCGAGGATCTCGCGCGCGTGGCCGAGCACCTCCTCGCCCGCCTGCGTGAGCTTGAGGCGCCGCCCGGTGCGCTCGAAGAGCGGCGCACGGGCGTGGCCCTCCAGCAACCGGATCTGGATCGAGATCGCGGGCGGCGTGAGGTGCAGCTCCTCGGCGGCGCGGGTGAGGGAGAGGTGGCGCGCGGCGCTCTCGAAGACGCGCAGCTGCCGGAGCGTGGCGTTCTTCATTAAACGATCACTTAACGAACCGGTAATTCGATTTTACTTTTATTTAAGACAGCCCGCGGCTAGGCTGGATCCATGATTGCCGACCGCCATTCGATCAACCGCGCCTTCCGCGAGCTGGGGCTGCGCTTCCAGTGGGACGAGCGCGACTGGGCCGTCCTCGCCGCCATGCCGGACCTGCGCTCGCAGCTGCAGTACTGGCTGCCGCGCCACCAGCCGCACCTCCTCTCGGTCTACGACGCCGATTTCCTCGGCCGCCTGGTCGAGGAGCGCATCGCGCAGCCGACGCACTCCTTCGGCCTCGAGGCCCACGGCCACGACTGAGGCTACGCGAGCTCCTTGCGGCCGCGGAAGTGCTCGAGCGCCTCGGGGTTCGCGAGGGCCTCGACGTTCCTGACCGGCTGGCCGTGCACCACCGCGCGCACGGCGAGCTCCACGATCTTGTTGCTCTTGGTGCGCGGGATGTCGGGCACCTGGCACACCACCGCCGGCACGTGGCGCGGCGTGGTGTTCTCGCGGATCGTGTCCTTGATCTTCTTCACCAGCGCGTCGTCGAGCGCGACGCCCTCGCGCAGGCGCACGAAGAGCACCACGCGCACGTCCTTCTCCCAGTCCTGCCCGATCACGATCGACTCGACCACCTCGTCGAGCTTCTCCACCTGGCGGTAGATCTCCGCGGTGCCGATGCGCACGCCGCCCGGGTTGAGCACCGCGTCGGAGCGGCCGTAGATCACCATGCCGCCGTGCGCCGTGAGCTCGCACCAGTCGCCGTGGCGCCAGACGCCGGGGTATTTCTCGTAGTACGCGGCGCGGTACTTCGCGCCGTCGGGATCGTTCCAGAAGCCCAGCGGCATCGTCGGGAAGGGCCGCGTGCACACCAGCTCGCCCTTCTGCCCGGGCGGGAGCGCGCGGCCCTCGTCGTCGAACACCTCGACCTTCATGGCGAGCATGCGGCACTGCAGCTCGCCGCGCCACACGGGCAGGATCGGGCAGCCGCCGGCGAAGCACGCCACGAGATCGGTGCCGCCGCTGATCGAAGAGAGGCAGATGTCCTTCCTCACGTGCCCGTAGACGTAGTCGAAGCCCTCGGGCGCGAGCGGCGAGCCGGTCGAGTACATCGTGCGCAGCTGCGGCAGCTCGTGCGTGCGGATGGGATCGAGCCCCGCCTTGGCCGCCGAGTCGATGAACTTCGCCGAGGTGCCGAAATGGGTCATCTCCTCCGCGGCGGCGAGGTCGAAGAGGATCTGGCCGCGCCTGGCGAACGGCGAGCCGTCGTAGAGGAGCAGCGTGGCGCCCGCGGCGAGCCCGGAGACGAGCCAGTTCCACATCATCCAGCCGCAGGTGGTGAAGTAGAAGAGCCGGTCGCCCTGCCGCAGGTCGCCGTGCAGGAGGTGCTCCTTGAGGTGCATGAGCAGCACGCCGCCCGCGCCGTGCACGATGCACTTGGGAACGCCCGTGGTCCCGCTCGAGTAGAGGATGTAGAGCGGATGGTTGAACGGCATGCGCCGGAACTCGATCGGCGCGGGATCGTACGGCGCGAGGAGCTCGTCGATGCGCACGCCGCGGGGGACGATCCCGGCGCGCGGCTTCTCCGAGACATACGGCACCACGACCGCGCGCCTCACCGTCGGGAGCTGCTTCACGATCTCGGCGAGGCGCGGCAGGGTGTCGATCGACTTGCCGTTGTAGTAGTAGCCGTCGCAGCACACCAGGACCTTGGGCTCCACCTGGCCGAAGCGGTCCAGCACGCCCTGCACGCCGAAGTCCGGCGAGCACGAGGTGAACGTGGCGCCGAGGCTCGCGGTGGCGAGCATCGCGATCACGGTCTCGGGCATGTTGGGCATGAAGGCCGCCACGCGGTCCCCCGCCTGCACGCCCGCGGCGGAAAGGGCCTGCTGGAAGCGCGACACCTCGTCGTAGAGCTCGCCGCCCGTGAGGCGCCGGCGCACCTTGTCCTCGCCCCAGAAGACCAGCGCGTCCGACCGGTGGCGATGCCGCAGCAGGTTCTCGGCGAAGTTGAGGCTCGCCTCGGGAAAGAAGCGCGCGCCGGGCATCCGGTCGCCGTCCGCGAGCACGCGGGCGCCGCGCTCGCCGATCACGCCGCCGTAGTCCCACACCGCGCTCCAGAAGTCCTCGAGGTTCGCGATCGACCACGCGTAAAGCGCCGCGTAATCGGCGAGCTTCGGCCCGTGGCGCTCGTTCACGAGCTTCATGAACGCCGTGATGTGCGCGCGCGAGATGCGCTCGGGGGAGGGAGTCCAGAGGGGCTTGTCGCTCATGTCGGTCCGGCCGGGCGGGAAGCCCAGATGATAGCCAATCGCTAGTCCAGGGTGCCCGCCGCGAGCTTCACGTCACGCGCCGTGCCCTGGGCGGCCGCGATCGCCGCCTCCACGCCGCGCAGCATCGTCGCGACCGGCATCGAGGCGACGCCGCGCTTGTCGAGGACGAGCTCCTCGCTCGCGGGCACGTGGATGAAGCCGGCGCGCGCGCGCTTGCCGCTCGCCGCGAGGAAGTGCAGCACGCCGTACATCAGGTGGTTGCACACGTACGTCCCGGCCGAGTTGGAGACCTCCGCGGGGACGCCGGCCGCGCGCATCGCGGCGACCATCGCCTTCACGGGCAGCGTCGCGAAGTAGGCGGGCGGTCCGCCCGCGGCGATCGGCTCGTCGACCGGCTGCGCGCCGGCGTTGTCCGGGATGCGCGCGTCGTCCACGTTGATCGCGATGCGCTCGACGCCCATGTGCGTGCGTCCGGTCGCGAGACCGAGCGAGACCACCAGCGCGGGACGATGGCGCTCGATCGCCTCGGCCACTACCTCGATCGCGCGGCGGAACTCGCACGGCACGCGCACGACCTCCACCCGCAGCCCGGCGATCTCGCCCG
>DATIVM010000133.1:0-8019 GCA_035465975.1 Usitatibacter sp. | reverse complement strand
CTGTCGATGCGCGCCTCGCTCGACGTGGGCGAGAGCAGGAAGATCGGATCGATGCCCGAGCCCTCGAGGACCGCGAGCCACTCGCCGCTCTCCTCCGGCGGGTAGTCGACGATCAGCACGCCGTCCACGCCGGCCTTGCGCGCGGCGGCGACGAACGGCGCGAGGCCCATGCGCTCGACGGGATTCGCGTAGCCCATGAGCACGACGGGTGTGGCCGCATCGCGCTCGCGGAACTCCGCCACCATGCCGAGCACGTCCCGCAGGCTCACGCCCTGCTTGAGGGCCCGCTCGGAGGAACGCTGGATCACCGGGCCGTCGGCCATGGGATCGGAGAACGGCACGCCCAGCTCGATCACGTCGGCGCCCGCCTTCACGAGCGCGTGCATCACGGGCACGGTCTGCGCGGGCGCGGGATCGCCGGCGGTGATGAAGGGAATGAGGGCCGCGCGGCCGCCTCCGACACGACCCTCTCCCCGGCCCTCTCCCGAGGCAGAGGGAGAATCGCGGAGCTTCTCGAAAACGGCGGCGATGCGGCTCACGATGGCCTCAGAGCTCGATGCCCGAGGCCTTCGCGACGGTGTGCATGTCCTTGTCGCCGCGGCCGGAGAGGTTCACGAGGAGGATCTTGTCCTTCGGCAGCGTCGGGGCGATCTTCATGGCGTAGGCCACCGCGTGGCTCGATTCCAGCGCCGGGATGATGCCCTCGAGGCGGCAGAGCGCGTGGAAGGCCTGGAGCGCCTCCTCGTCGGTGACCGCCACGTACTGCGCGCGCCCGGTGTCCTTGAGCCACGCGTGCTCGGGACCGACGCCCGGATAGTCGAGTCCGGCGGAGATGGAGTGCGTGTCCTGGATCTGGCCGTTGGCGTCCTGCATGAGGTAGGTGCGGTTGCCGTGCAGCACGCCCGGGGAGCCCGCGGAGAGCGAGGCCGCGTGCTTGCCGGTCTGCAGCCCCAGCCCGCCCGCTTCCACGCCGATGAGCTTCACCTCCTCGCGCGGGATGTACGCGTGGAAGATGCCCATCGCGTTCGAGCCGCCGCCCACGCAGGCGAGGATCGCATCGGGCTGCCGTCCGGCCATCGCGACCATCTGCCCGAGGCACTCCTTGCCGACCACGGAGTTGAAGTCGCGCACCATCATGGGATAGGGATGGGGACCGGCGACGGTGCCGATGATGTAGAACGTGTTCTCGACGTGCGTCACCCAGTCGCGCATCGCCTCGTTCAACGCGTCCTTGAGCGTGCGCGAGCCGCTTTCCACCGGCACGACGGTCGCGCCGAGGAGCTTCATGCGGTACACGTTCTGCGCCTGGCGCGCGACGTCCTCCACGCCCATGTAGACCACGCACTCCATGCCGTAGCGCGCGGCGACGGTGGCGGTCGCCACACCGTGCTGGCCCGCGCCGGTCTCCGCGATCACGCGCGGCTTGCCCATGCGCCGCGCGACGAGCGCCTGGCCCACCGTGTTGTTCACCTTGTGCGCGCCGGTGTGGTTCAGGTCCTCGCGCTTGAGGAAGATCTGCGCGCCGCCGCATTTCTCCGAGAGGCGCTTCGCGTGGTAGATGGGGCTCGGGCGGCCGACGAAATGCTCGAGCTCGTAGTCGAGCTCCTTGCGGAAATCCGGATCCTCGCGGCACTGGCTGTAGGCGAGGGTGAGCTCGTCCAGCGCCGCGCGCAGGGTCTCCGCGACGAAGACGCCGCCGTAGGGGCCGAAGTGGCCCGTCGCGTCGGGCAGCGAATAGTGCTCCCAGTCAGGAGGGTTGCCCTGCATCTTCACGTCGCACGCTCCGAATGAATTCGACGATCTTTCGCGGGTCCTTCACGCCGCGGCCGGACTCCACGCCGCTCGAGACGTCCACGGCCCACGGCCGCACTTCACGCACCGCCCGGGCGACGTTCGTCGCATCCAGGCCGCCGGAAAGGATGACGGGCATCGGGAAATCGGCGGGGATCGCCTTCCAGTCGAACGTGAGCCCCGTGCCCCCCGGCGTCCCGGGCGAATGCGCATCGAGGAGCAGCGCTTTCGCATGGGAAAACCGGTGCGCATATTCTAGCAAATCGGTCCCGCGCTCCATGCGCACGGCCCGCACGAAAGGCCGGCCGAAGGCCCGGCAGAATTCCGGCGTCTCGTTGCCGTGGAACTGCAGCAGGTCGAGCGGCACCTCGGCGAGGACGCGGCGCACCTCGGCCTCGGGTGCGTCGACGAAGAGGCCCACGGCCGCGACGAAGGGCGGCAGGACCGCGGCCACCTTCGCGGCGGCCTGCGTCGTCACGAAGCGCGGGCTGGGCGCGTAGAACACGAGCCCGATCGCGTCGGCCCCGGCCTCGGCCGCGACGCGCGCGTGCTCCGGCTCGCGGAGGCCGCAGATCTTCACGCGGGTGCGTTCGAGGGTCATCGGGAAACGAGGTCGAGCAAGGGGTGCGGCGGAAACGCGGGCAGGCCGAGCGCCGGATCATACTCGACCGCCGCGAGGTACAGGCCGTCGGGCATGAACGTGGGCGCCGAGCGAGTGCGGTCGCGCGCCGCGAGGAGCTCGCCGATCCAGCCCGGCGCCTCGCGCCCCGCGCCCACGTAGACCAGCGCCCCCACGATGTTGCGGACCATGTGGTGCAGGAAGGCGTTCGCACGAAACGTGAAGGCGACGAGCGCTCCGGCACGCTCGACCCGCACCGCGAGGAGATCGCGGACCGGCGACTTCGCCTGGCACTGCGCATCGCGGAAGGCGCTGAAATCGTGCGTGCCCGCGAGCGCCCGTGCGCCCTCCTCCATCGCCGCCACGTCGAGGGGACGATGGAACCAGCCGACGCGGCCGTGCAGGATCGCGGGCGCCACGGGGGAATCGAGCAGCAGGTAGCGGTAGGTGCGCGAGCACGCGTCGTAGCGCGCGTGGAAGTCCCCAGGCACCTCGCAGGCCCACATCACGCGAGCGCTTTGCGGCAGGAACGTATTGGTGCCGCGCACCCACGAGAAGGCCTCGCGGCGCACCGGCGAATCGAAGTGCACGACCTGGGCGGCCGCATGGACGCCCGTATCGGTGCGTCCCGCGGCGGTCACTTCGATGGGAGAGTCGGCGAAGCGCGAGAGGGCCGACTGCAGGTGGTCCTGCACGCCGCAGCCCGAGGGCTGCGTCTGCCAGCCGCAGAACGCAGCGCCGTCGTACTCGAGGCCGAGGGCGATGCGCATGGCCCCCCGAGGGGGTCAGAGCGAGGCGATGAGCTTCTTCGCCTCTTCCTTCTGGGCGGAGGAACCTTCCTTCGCGACCTCGTTGAGGATCTCGCGCGCGCCGTCCTTGTCGCCGATCTCGAGGTACGCCTTCGCGAGCTCGAGCTTGGTGCCGACCGCCTCGCCGCCCGATTCCGCGGCCGGGGCATCGAGGCTCAGGTCCGCGAGGTCCAGCGAGCCGCCCGAAGAAGCGGGGGCGGCCGCACGCGCAGCGGCAGGCTTGGAGGATGAAAGCTCGAGGCCCGAGAGGTCGAAGTCGAACGACGGCTTCTCTTCCTTGTGCGCCTCGGCGGGCATGTCCATGCGAGGCGCGCCGCCCGAAGGCAGGTTGAAGTCGATCGCGGGCGACGACTCGACGGGCAGGTCGGGCGTCGACTTCCGGGAGGCATCGAGGTCGAGATCGAAGGTCGGAGCCGGCGCACCCTTCGCCGCCGCAGAGGAGCTCGATTCGAGGTCGAAGTCCAGCTCGGGCTTGGCATGCGCGGCCGGCGCAGCCGACGGCGACATCGCGGTGAAGGTGGCGGTGGCCCCGCCGGCCGCTCCGTAGAGCGAGTTGCCCGGGTCGATCTGCGCGCCCATCGCGGCGGCCTTCTGCCACAGCGGCGAGCTCTCGCCCACGGCCGCGCGCAGCTCCTTGGCGACGGTCTCGAAGGCGGTGGCGCTCTTGCGCGCGTGGTAGATCTCGAGCAGCTTCAGCGCGATTTCGTGGCGGCTCTTGTCGCGCGCCATCGCTTCCTTGAGGATCTCCTCGGCCTGCGCGTCGCGGCCGTAGGCGATGTACACCTCGGCTTCCGCGACCGGGTCCACCTCGTCGGTATCGATGGTGCCGGGGCCGGTCTTGTCGAAGTCGGTGAGGAACGAGCTGTTGCCGGTGTCGACGAGGCCCGCGGCGGGCTTCGCCGTGGTCGCGCCGGGCTTCAGGTCCGAGGGAAACGCGCTCGTCATCTGGCTGTTCGGCTCCACATCGCCCTGCGAGCGGCGGCGGCGAACGACCATGAAGCCGGCGAGGCCGAGGAGCGCAAGGACGCCGACGCCGCCCGCGAGATAGGCGGGGTTGTCGAGCAGCTCGTCCATCATGCTCGGCGGCGGCGGGGCCTTCTTCGCGACCTTCCTGGGCGCGGGCTTCGGCGCGGCGGCGGGTTTCGGCGGCTCGGCCTTCGGCGCTTCGGCCTTGGCCGGTTCCGGTTGCGCGGCGGTAGTCGTCTCGGGCTTCGCGGGCTCCGACTTCGGCGCCTCGGCGGGTTTCGTGGGCTCGGCCTGAGCGACCTTGGCGGGCTCGGGCTTCGCGGGCGCGGCGGCCGGCGGCACGGCGGCGACCGCCGGCGCGGCCTTCGCGGCGCCACCCTTCAGCTCGAGCAGGCGCTGCATGTCCTGGATCTGCTTCTCGAGATCGGCGACGCGCGATTGCGCTTCCTTGAGCGCCTGGTCCTTCGCGGTGAGCTCTTCCTGCAGCGCGTTCAGGCGATCGGCGGCGCCGGCCTTGCCGGCGGCCTTGCCCGTGCCTTCCGAGCGGGAGATGCGCAGCTTGTCCGAGGGTTCCGCAGCCGCGGCGGGCGCGGGGGCGGAGACCGCGGCGGAGCCGACGGCTCCCGCGGCGACGTTCGTCGGCGCCTCGGGACGGGCCGAGCTCGCGCCCACGCCGCTCGCGAGCTGCTCGCGATAGGCGTTCCAGTCCTGCACCTGCGCGTGGATTTCCTTGCGCGCTTCGGTGAGCGGGATCTGCTGGATCTCGTCGGCCGTCGGGACCTTGAGGATCTGGCCCGTCTTGAGGCGGTTCATGTTGTTCCCGGAGAACGCTTCCTTGTTCTCGCGGTAGAGCGCGACCAGCATCTGCTCGAGGCTCACCTCGGCGGGCTTGATCTGGCCGGCGATCTTGGAGAGGTTCTCGCCCTTCTCGATCGGGCCGTACGTATCGGCGGCCGGCGTGGCGCCGCTCGCCTGCAGCTCGGCCTGCGCGGACGGCGTGCCGGTCTCGGCAGGCGCCGCAGCGGCATCCGCGGGCGCTTCGGGGGTGCCGGAAGACGGCGCCGCCGGCGTTGCGGCCGGCGGCGTTTCGGTCGGGGCGGCGGGCTTGGCGGCCGCCGCGGGTGCTGCCGCGGCGACGGTGGGTACCGCGACCTTCGCCTGCGCGTAACCGGGCGGATCGAGGAGGATCGGATATTCGCGCTGCAGCTTGCCGGCGGGCCAGGACACCTCGACGAGCGCGTCGAGGAACGGCTCGTTGATCGGGCCGACGCTCGTGATCTTCAGGTACGACTGGCCGTTGGAGCGTTTCTCGACGGAGAAGCGCAGCAGCCGCAGGACCGGGGAATACTCGATGCGCGCGTCTCGATAGGACTCGGGCGGCGCGATGCGCGCATTCATGACCTCCGCCTCGCCGGGCGAGAGCGATACCAGGTCGATCTCGGCGTTGAGCACCTGGCCGAGCGCGGAAGTGACGGTGAGCCTGCCGAGGCCCGCCGCGTCCACCGCGAGCGAAGCGCCCAGCATCAGCACGAACGCCACCCCGCTTTTGATGATCTTCATCGTTCTCCCATCCCCGACCTGATGACAACTGAAATGCAGCGTAACATCAGGGGTTTATTGTTGCAACCTCAGCCGGTCCTTCACATTATCGCCCGAACGGGGCGATCTTCAAGCGGATTTTGTTATTTGAAACGGCGTCCGGGACGCCCTAGGCCGCGGCACGGGCCGGAATGCGGGCCGTCAGCACGATCCCCAGCATGCGCCGCAGCGGCTCGGCCGCGCCCCACAGGAGCTGATCGCCGACGGTGAAAGCCGAAAGATACTCCCCGCCCATGCGCAGTTTGCGCAACCGTCCAATCGGCACATCCAGCGTTCCCGTGACCGCGACGGGGGTGAGGCGCTTGAGCGTTTCCTCGCGCTGGTTCGGGATGACCTTCGCCCATGGATTGGCGCTCGCGAGGATGTTCTCGATCTCCTCGAGCGGCAGGTCGCGCTTGAGCTTGATGGTGAGGCCCTGGCTGTGGCAGCGCATGGCGCCCACGCGCACGCACAGCCCGTCGACGTCGACCGGCTTCGCCTCGCGGCCGAGGATCTTGTTGGTCTCGGCGTGGCCCTTCCACTCCTCGCGGCTCTGGCCGTTGCCGAGGTCCTTGTCGATCCACGGCAGCAGGCTTCCCGCGAGCGGCACCTCGAAGTGCTCGGTGGGAAATTTCTCGTCGCGCAGGATTCCCGCCACCTCGCGGTCGATCTCGAGGATCGCGGAGGCGGGATTCTCGAGGAGCGCCTTCGCGGCGTAATGCACCTCGCCCATCTGCTGGAGCAGCTCGCGCATGTTCTGCGCGCCGGCGCCCGAGGCGGCCTGGTAGGTCATCGCGCTCACCCACTCGACGAGGTCGGCGCGCAGCAGGCCGTCGATCGCCATGAGCATCAGGCTCACGGTGCAGTTGCCGCCGATGAAGTCCTTCACGCCCTCGGCGAGCGCCTTGTCGATCACCGGTCGGTTCACCGGGTCGAGGACGATGACGGCGTCCTTCTCCATGCGCAGCGCCGAGGCCGCGTCGATCCAGTAGCCGTCCCAGCCCGCGGCGCGCAGCTTCGGGTGGATGGCTTTCGTGTAGTCGCCGCCCTGGCAGCTCACGAGGATGTCGTGGCGCTTGAGGTCCTCGATGTCGTTGGCGTCCTTGAGCGGCGGGACGGGCTTGCCGATGTGCGGCCCCGGGCCGCCGACGTTCGAGGTCGTGAAGAACACGGGATCGATCGCCTCGAAATCCCGCTCCTCGCGCATGCGCTCCATGAGCACCGAGCCCACCATGCCGCGCCAACCGATGAAACCAACCTTCTTCATGTTCCTTCCTTCAGAGATGTTTCACCACCGCCGCGCCCATCTCGACGGTGGTCGCCGGTTTCGTGCCCTTGGGCGCGATGTCCCCGGTGCGCAGGCCCGAGGCGAGCGCGGCGCGCACGGCCTTCTCGATGCGCGCGGCCACGTCCGCCTTGCCGAACGAGTAGCGGAACATCATCGCCATCGAGAGGATCATCGCGAGCGGGTTCGCGAGCCCCTTGCCCGCGATGTCCGGCGCCGAGCCGTGGATGGGCTCGTACAGGCCTTTTCCGTTCGCGTCGAGGGACGCGGAGGGCAGCATGCCGATGGACCCCGTCAGCATCGAGGCCTCGTCGGAGAGGATGTCGCCGAACATGTTCCCGGTCACGATCACGTCGAATTGGCGCGGGTTGCGCACGAGCTGCATGGCGCAGTTGTCCACAAGCATATGCGAAAGCGCCACGTCGGGGTACGCCGGCGCCATTTCCTCCGCGATGTCGCGCCAGAGCTGGGTCGTCTCGAGGACGTTCATCTTGTCGATGCTCGTGAGGCGCTTTCCGCGCGCGCGGGCGGTCTTGAAGCCGACGTCGAGGATGCGGCGGATCTGGGGCTCCGTGTAGCGCATCGTGTTGAAGCCCTCGCGGCTGCCCTTCTCGCCCGTGACGCCGCGCGGCCGCCCGAAGTAGATGTCGCCCGTGAGCTCGCGCACGATCATGATGTCGAGGCCGCTCACGATCTCCGGCTTGAGGCTCGAGGCATCCGCGAGCTCGGGGAACACGGTGGCCGGGCGCAGGTTCGCGAAGAAGTCGCATTCCTTGCGCAGGCCGAGGATGGCGGCTTCCGGGCGCTTGGGTCGGGGCAGCGATTCGTACTTGGGACCGCCCACCGCGCCGAAGAGCACGGCATCCGCCGACTTCGCGAGGTCGAGCGTCTTGGGAGGCAATGGGTGCTTGTGCGCGTCGTACGCGGCACCGCCCACGAGCGCCTCCTCGGTCTCGACGGGAAGGCCTTCC
>DATIVM010000132.1:0-2493 GCA_035465975.1 Usitatibacter sp. | reverse complement strand
CCGCCATGATCTCGGTCGCAGCGCCGCTGGCCGTGACGCTGGGGGCGGCGATGGCGGGCGCCACTGCCGACAAGGCTCTCGGGCTGCTGCCGCGCGGATCGTCCCGCGCGCCGCTCCTCGTCCTCCTGACGCTCGTTGCCGCGTACCTCGCGTTCGCCGCGCCCGCCGCGGTGGCGATCCTGCTGGTCGCGGCGGTCCTGGTGCGTGCGCCTCGGGATCGTCCGCACGCGCTGCGGCCCGGGCCCGGGTTCTGGATCGCCGCCGGAGCGCTCGGCCTCGTGTGTCTCTCCAGGCCGGCGCACCCGATGCTCTGGGACGAGCTCGTGTGGCTGACCAAGGCGCGGCTGGCGGCGCCGTGGCCGGGCCACCTCGTGCGCGCCGCGCTGGATCCGAACGGCGGGGTCATCCCGAGCGGCTATCCCCTCCTCCACTCGCTGGCGTCGGCCTGGCTCGGCGGCTTCTCTTCGCAGCGCTCGGCCGTCACCGCGGGCGCGGCGGCGTTCGACGCGCTGGCCTGCGTCGCCTTCCTCGGTGCGGTCTGGGACGCAAAGCCGGACCGGCGCCTCGTGCGCGCGGCGCTCGCCGTGGCGGTGCTCGTCACGTGCCCCCTCGTCCTCGTACACCTGCGCGCCGCGTACGTGGATCTCCCCGTCGGCCTGCTCGCCGCGGCCCTGGCGCTCTCGCTCGAAGCGCCGCGACCCCGCGCCGCGCCCGCGGTGCTGGCCGTCGCGCTCGTCGGCCTCAAGGACGAGGGGCTCGCCCACGTGGTGGCCGTGCTCGCCGTCGCGGCGGGGGCCGGCACGATCCGGAGATCTCGCCGCAGCCTGACCGCGGCGCTCGTCGGTCTCGGGTGCGGCGCCACCGCCTTCGCGGCCTGGCGGCTGCGGCTCGCGGCCGCGGCGATTCCTGCCGATCACGCCCTCGCGTACGTGCGGCTCGGACGCGCCGCTCCGCTCGCGCGCTTGATCGCGTCGCACGCGGGCGACCGCGGCACCTGGGGGGGGACGCTCGGGCTCGGCGCCGGCGCCTGGGCCGCCGCATGGATCCGCGGCCGGAGGGCGCCCCGCCCCAGCTCCAGGCTCGCGGCGACGCTCTTCGCGCAGTCGGCCGCGCTCGGGTTGGCGCTGCTCTCGTCCCCCGATCGCGTCATGGAGTTCGCCGCCAACGGGACGCTGATCAATCGGCTGATCCTCCAGCTCGTGCCGATGGTGGCCGCCCTCTTCGCGACCTCGATCTAGATAGAGCCCGACAGCAGAGCCGTGCGCCTTTCTGCAGGACAGAGACGCGGCCCTGCTTTTTTGCTAAGAGTCGTGGCCCTCCCGTGGTCTGGCCCCAGCGCAAACCATCCACCTCCGACGCGAGCGAAAAGAAGACCCTCGGCAAGGGAGTCTTCCGCAAGTGCGACGGGTGCGGCGCGACCCTGACCGCCGAGGTGTTCGCGGCGAGCTTCGAGGTCTGCCCCGAGTGCGGGCAGCACCACCGGCTCAGCGCCACGGGCTGGCGCGAGCTGCTCCTCGACGACGGCGAGCTCGAGCGCTGGGACGAGCACCTGTTGCCGTCCGATCCGCTCGGCTTCTCCGACGGGAAGAACTACGCCGATCGCATCCACACCGCGCAGCGCAACTCCGGCGCCAAGGAGGCGATCGAGATCGGGCGCGCGCACATCGAGGGCCAGCCGATCGCGTACGGTGCGTTTCTCTTCGCGTTCATGGGCGGGTCGATGGGCTCCGTCGTTGGCGAGAAGATCGCGCGGCTCTTCGAGCGTGCGACCGCGGCGCGCTTGCCCGTGGTGCTGCTGCAGGCATCCGGCGGCGCGCGCATGCAGGAGGGCATCCTCAGCTTGATGCAGATGGCCAAGACCGTCGCGGCGCTCGAGCGCCACCGCGAGGCTCGCCTGCCCTTCTTCAGCGTCCTGCTCAACCCGACCACCGGCGGCGTCGCGGCGAGCTTCGCCCTGCTCGGCGACGCGAACATCGCGGAGCCCAAGGCGCTGATCGGCTTCGCGGGGCCGCGCGTCATCGAGACGACCATCCGGCAGAAGCTCCCCGAAGGCTTCCAGCGCAGCGAGTTCTTGCTCCAGCACGGGATGATCGACCAGATCGCGAGCCGCGCCGAGATGCGCGCGCTGCTCTCGCGCCTCGTGTCGCTCTTCATGCGCACCCGGCGTGACGCCCCGTCGACGCCCAACCTGCCCGAGTGAGCTCGCTGACGCCCCTCCAGCGCCTCTACCAGCGCGCGCCGATGGGCATGCGCCTCGGCCTCGAGCCGATGCGCGCCGCATGCGCCGCCGCGGGGCACCCCGAGCAGGCCTTCGCCGCCGTCCACGTGGCGGGCACCAACGGCAAGGGGTCGGTCGCCGCGATGGTCGAGCGCATCGCGCGCGAGGCGGGCCTGCACACCGGCCTCTACACCTCGCCCCACCTGTGCCGCTTCGCCGAGCGCATCCGCATCGATGGCGAGCCCATCGACGACGCGTCGCTCGATCGCCACCTG
>DATIVM010000131.1:0-4547 GCA_035465975.1 Usitatibacter sp. | reverse complement strand
GTGCAAGGCTACGAGCGCACGGCGTACCGAAGCGCGGCCGCACGCGCAGCGCAGCCCGCATTGAACCTCACCACCGCGCGCGGCGGCCGGTCGGGATTCGGCTCGCTTTCCAGGTACGGCGCCTCGAAGCGCGGCATCGGCCGCGGCCGCCGCTGCTCGGGATCGCGCACGTGCGGCATCGCGTCGGCGCGTCAGCCCTTCGGCTCGCTCGCCGGGGCGGCCGTGGCGGCCCGCTGCGGCGGCGGCTCGATGCGCGGCGGAGGATTCGCCGGAGCGCGCGGCGCGGCCGAAGGATCGTACGCGACCGCGGCGGAAAGCCCCGAGTTGTTGAATTCGGACCGCTCGACGGGGGGGCTGCAGCCGGCCGCCGCCAGCGCGACGAGCGCGCCGGCGGCGACCGGCAGGAGGACGCGTCTCATCGCGTCTTTCCCGCCGTCACTTCGTCTTCGTGTCGTCGGTGCCGCTGCCGGAGGACGAGCTCGGCGGGGTCGAGCCCGACGTGCCGGAGGGCTCGGTCGTGCTGCCCGAGGTGGAGCCGGTCGCGCCACCGCTCATGGAGGCGCTGCCGCTCGCCGAGCCGGAGGTGCCCGGCGTCGCGCTGCTGCTGGAACCCGGGGTGGTCTCGGTGGTCGCCGAGGAGGAGCTCGGGGAGGACGGCGTCGTCGTCGCCGTCGGGCTGGACGAGGTGCTGCTCGTGCCCGACTTGTTGCGGTCGCAGCCGGTCACGGCGGCGGTGGCAACGGCAAGCACGGCAACCAGGGGGATGAGCTTGTTCATGACTTCTCCATTCGATCGATTGGGGTTGTGGGATGTGAATCGATCCCGCGCGGGGCCGGGACTGCTCTGTTTCGAAGGAGTGCCGCTGCAGGAGCCGTGCCAAGCCGGCTCTCCCATGAAAGTAAAGGGCAAGTCCCTGCCGCGAGGGACTTCTTTCCCGTGTTTCGGGAAAACGCTTCCGAATGGACAAGGTGAATTTCCCTCCGTTCCCCCCCGCGCGGGTAGGGCGCCGCATCGCGGCGTAGCCTAGCCTCGGGCCATGAAATTCCTACCGGCCATCGTCGCGCTCCTTCCGCTCGCCGCCCTGCCGGCCGCGGCGTCGAGCGGCGCCGTGAGCGGCGCCGGCGCCCAAGTGAGCGCGTCCATCGACCTGCGCATCGTGGTGCCGCGCGTGCTCGAGATGCGGATGCTGGACCATCCGGCCGTGGTGCAGGTGACGCCGTACGACGCGGCGAACGGCGAGGTCGTCGTGAGCGGCGCGCGCCTGGAGCTGGTTTCGAACGACCGGCACGGCTACTGGATCGAGGCGGCGCTGCGGGGACCGTTCGCGGAGGCGACGATCGAAGGTCTCCAAGTCCCGGTCCGCATCGACGCGAACGGCGGCCGCATCCTCGTGCCGGGCAACGTCGGCATGGCGCGTCCGAAGCCGTACCCGGTGCGCTATCGCCTGAAGCTGCGCGAGGGGACACCTCCGGGGACGTATCGCTGGCCGGTCGCGCTATCGCTCGAGTCGCCCTAGGAGGCGGGTTTTCTTGCGCGGCGTTGAGTTTACATAATACAAATTATGCGTCGCTTTCGGGCGGGCATGTAGCTCAGGCGCCGGCGACGATGCTTTCGATGTCCACCGGATCCACGGGCTTCACGAGGTGCCGGTCGAACCCGGCCTCGCGCGCCCGGCGCCGGTCGTCCTCCTGGCCCCAGCCGGTCACCGCGACGAGCACGCAATCGGCGGTCTGCGGGTTGTCACGCAGGCGCCGCGCGAGCTCGTAGCCGTGCACCTTCGGCATGCCGATGTCGAGGAACGCGAATTCCGGCCGGAAATTCTCCACCGCGCGCAGCGCCTCCGCGCCGTCGTGGGCGACGCGCACCTCGTGGCCGCTGCGCTCGAGGACCGCCGCGAGGCTGGTGGCGAAATCCACGTTGTCGTCGGCGAGCAGGATGCGACGTGGACGATCGTTGCGGGCGGCGGTCACGTTCGTGGTCGGAACCTCCGGGAGGCCGGAAGCGGACGCGAGCGGCAGCCTCACGATGAACTCGCTGCCCCGTCCGAGGCCTTCGCTGTACGCAGTGATCGTGCCATCGTGCAGCGCGACCAGCCGGCGCGCGAGGGTGAGCCCGACCCCGAGCCCGGCCTGGCTGCGCGTGAGCGAGCGGTCCACCTGCACGAACATGTCGAAGATCGAGGCGAGCGAGCGCTCGTCGAGCCCGATGCCCGTGTCGCGCACGCGCACCACCGCGTCCGGGCCCTCGCGCCCGACGGCGAGCGTGATGCGGCCCCCGGGCTCGGTGTACTTCGCCGCGTTGTGCAGCAGGTTGCCCAGCACCTGCCCGAGGCGCGCGCGGTCGCCATCCACCGCGAGCGGCTCCTCGGACATGCGCACCTCGAGCTCGTGCCGGCGCGAGTCGATGAAGGGCCGCACCGTCTCGATCGCGTCGCGCGCCGCCTCGCGCAGGTCGAACACGGCCCTGCGCACCGCGAGCTTGCCGGTCGTGATGCGCGAGACGTCGAGCAGGTCGTCCACCAGGCGCACCATCTGGCGCAGCTGCCGCTCCATCATGTCGAGCGCGCGGTTGCGCATGTCGGGGGCCGCCTCGGGCGTGCGCAGGATCTCGACCGCGTTCCTCAGCGGCGCGAGCGGATTGCGCAGCTCGTGCGCGAGCGTTGCGAGGAACTCGTCCTTGCGCCGGTCGGCCTCGCGCAGCGCCTCGGCGCGCCGGCCGAGCTCGGCGAGCATGCCGTTGAAGGCGTCCACCAGCTCGCCGATCTCGTCCTCGCTGGTCTTGCGCGCGCGCAGCCCGTAGTCGCGCCGGGTCATCACCTCGCGGGCGACGCGCGCCACCTCGAGGATCGGCGCCGTCACCCCGCGCTGCAGCCAGCCGAAGACGAGGCTCGAAAGCGCGAGGCTCGCGAGCATCACCACGCCGAGGATCGCGAGGTAGTCGAGCAGGCGCGCCCACGGCAGGTAGCGCGCGCGCATGTAGACGGTGCCCAGCGGCTCGCCGTTCTCCACCACGCGCCGGAAGATCACGATCTCGTCGCCCTCGATGCGGTGGCCGTCGACCTCCGGGCGCAGCGGGAAGGACTGCGGCGGCTCGCCCTGCTTCACGTAGGTCGCGAACAGGCGGCCGTGCTCGGTGTAGATCGCCGCCGCGAGCACTTCCGGGCGTACGCGGATGAGGCTCAGGTCCTTCTCGGCCGTCTTCCGGTCGTCGAACGAGAGCGCCGGCGCGCTCGCCCGGGCGAGGATCTCGGCCTGCAGGTTGAGGTCGGCGGTCCACTGCCGCTCGTAGGCCCGCAGGTCGTACATCACGAGCCCCGCCGCGCTCAGGAGCAGCGCGGAAGCGGTCGTGACGAGCACGAGCAGCATGATCTTCTGGCTGATGGAGGTGCGCAGGCGGCGCAGCATCATTCCCCCCGCTGCACCACGCGGCGCGCGACCGCGAGCAGGCGCGAGCTGATGCGATGTCCGCTGCGCTGCGCGGCCTCGACCGACACCTCGAAGCCGACGCGCTCGTCCACGACCATGAAGTTGATGGCGCCGCCCGCGGCGAGCCCGAGCGGGCTCTCGGTCACGACCAGCACGCCCTGCTGCTGGGCGCTGCGGATCGCGGCGCGATCCGGATCGTCTCCGCCGATGAGGAGGATATGCAGGTCGCGCAGCGCTTCGCCCGGCTTCATGCGCCGCACGACGACCGGATGGCCGTTCACCGAGCGGCCGGGGACCAGCTTCTGCAGCTCCGCGGCCACGGCGTCGTCGCGCATCACGCCGATCACGAAGGGCGCCTCGGGCCCATGGAAATCCGTGCGCGGCCATTCGACGTAGCCCGCGAACTTGTAGAGGAACGCGGCCTTCACGCTCGACTCGGAGACCGCCTCCGCCGCCTGCGCCTGCGCGAAGGACGAAGCCGTGGCGAGCAGCAGCGCGGCGAGCCAGCGGACCGGCGTGCAATTCATTCGCGGCACCCCTGCGGGCGTCTCGTGGAGGATCGAAGCATGCAAGCAGGCTGCGGCGCGGGTCTCGTGGCCATGATCATACCGCGCGGTGCGCGGCTCCCGAGGCGCGCCGCTAGTGGAAATCGTGGCTGGTGGTGGAGAGCCTGCCGAGGAGCGGCGTGAGGTCGCCGAGCCGCCGCGCGAGCAGGTGCACCACGCGCCCCTGCTTCTGCACCTCGCCGCGGACCTCGAGCAGCCGCGCCCCCAGGAGCTCCCTCCTCTGCCGCTCGGCGAGGTCGCTCCACACGACGAGGTTCACGTACCCGGTCTCGTCCTCGAGCGTCACGAAGATGACGCCGCTCGCGGTAGCGGGCCGCTGGCGGCACGTGACGATGCCCGCCGCGCGCACGATCTCGCCGTTGCGCGACGCGGCGACCTCGGCCGCGTCGCGGATGCCGCGCTGCCTCAGGCGATCGCGCAGCAGCGCGAGCGGGTGGCGGCGCAGCGTGAGCCCGAGCGCCGCATAGTCGCCGACGATCTCCTCGCCCTCGGTCGGCACGGCGAGCGGCGGCGGCGCGCTGCGCGCGGCGGGAAGCCCGAGGCGGGTGGCATCGTC
>DATIVM010000130.1:0-6847 GCA_035465975.1 Usitatibacter sp. | reverse complement strand
CGGCGTGGATCGCGCGAGCGTGCGCGCGGCGGCTTCGCCCCGGGCGCTTTCCTTCGCGCTGGATCCGCGCAAGGCGAGCCCGCGGGCGGCGCTCGCGGCGATCGCGCGCGAGCCGGCGGTCGCGGGCGTGCGGCTCACGCTGATCCGCGTGATGCGCTAGGCGGAGGACGTCCTTGGCGCTGCTGCAGATCGAGGACCCGCAACCGCCCCCGCGCGGCTTCGCCCTGTGGAACCTGGGCTTCCGGCCGTTCTATTTCCTCGCGGCGGTCTTCGCGTCGCTCTCGATCCTGCTCTGGGTGCTCGAGTACGCGGGGTGGCTCCCGGTGCCGTACCTGGAGGCGCCGACGCGCCACGCCCACGAGATGCTCTTCGGCTTCGCGTTCGCGGTGATCTCGGGCGTCCTCCTCACCGCGGTGCGCAACTGGACCAACCGGCCGACGCCCACCGGCGGCTGGCTCGCGGCGCTCGTGCTGCTGTGGGTGGCGGCGCGCGTCTCGGTGCTCGCCGGCGGACCGGTCCTCGCGGGGCTCCTCAACGCGGCGTTCCCCGTCGCGGTGGCGATCGGGATCGGGATCCCCATCGCGCGCAGCCGCAACAAGCGCAACTATTTCTTCGTGCCGCTGCTCGTCGCGGTGGGCGCGGCGTCGCTCGTGGTGCACCTCGCGACGATGGGGGCGCTCCCGTGGGAGGCGCGCGGCGTGAGCATCACGCTGGGGCTCGACGCGGTGATGTTCATCATCGCCGTGATGGCCGGGCGCGTGCTGGCGATGTTCACCAACAACGCCATCCCGGGCGCCGGCGCCGAGCGCAAGGCCTGGGTCGAGAAGGCCTCGCTCGCCGGCATCCTGCTGGTGATCGCGGCCGACCTCCTCGAGGCGCCGGGCGCGTTCTTCGCCGCGCTCGCGATCGCGGTGGCGGCGCTGCACGCGCTGCGCCTCGCGCTGCTGCGCCCATGGCGCACGCGGCGCACGCCGATCGTCTGGGTGCTGCACGCCGCGTATGCGTGGATCCCCATCCACCTGGTGCTGCGCGCGCTCGCCGCAGTCGACCTCGTCCCGGCGCAGTTCGCGATCCACGCGCTCACCATCGGCGCGATCGGCGGGATGACGATCGGCATGATGACGCGCACGGCGCGCGGCCACACCGGCCGGCCGCTCGCGACCGACGGCTGGGAGGTCGCGTGCTACGTGCTGGTGCAGGCCGCGGCGCTGGTGCGCGTCTTCGGCGGGCTCGCCTGGACCGGGGGCTACGTCTGGACGGTGCTCGCCTCCGGGGCGTGCTGGTCGCTCGCGTACGGCATCTACGCGGTGCGGTACTGGCCGATCCTCTCGCGCGCGCGCGTGGACGGCAAGCCCGGCTGAAAATGGGGTCAGATTACTTTTTCCTGCAGGTGGAAAAAGTAATCTGACCCCATTTTCATTCCCTATTCCGGGCCGTCGGAGCCTTCCACCAGCCGGTGCGCGATCGCGTAGCGGATGAGGTCGCCCGAGGTGGCCATGTTCATCTTGTGGAGGATGTTGGCCTTGTGCGTGCTCACCGTCTTCACCGAGAGGTTGAGGCGCTCGGCGATGTCGGAGATGGACTTCCCCTCGGCGAGCATGCGGAACACCTGGAACTCGCGGTCCGAGAGCGAGGCGTGGAGCGGCCCCTGCGCGTCGGGCATGGCGCCGAGGGCGAGCTGCTCGGCGACCGCGCTGCTGATGAAGGCGCCGCCGCTCGCCACCTTGCGGATCGCCTCCACGAGCTGGCGCGACGCGCTCTCCTTGGTGAGGTAGCCCGCGGCGCCGGCGCGGATCGCGCGCACCGCGTACTGGTGCTCCTCGTGCATGCTGAGGACGAGGATGCGCAGCTTCGGCTTCTCGCTCTTCACCTGCTTGATGAGCTCGATGCCGCTCTTGCCCGGCATCGACATGTCGAGGAGCAGGAGGTCGAAGTCGAGCTCGCGCACGCGCTTCATCACCTCGAAGCCGTCCTGGGCCTCGCCCACGACCTCGAGGTCGCCCGCGGCGGCGAGGAGCTGCTTCAGGCCCTCGCGCACGATGGTGTGGTCGTCGGCCACGACGATGCGGATCATTTCGGCCCCATCTGCTCGTTCATCGGTATGCGCATCTCCACGAGGGTCCCCTGGCCGGGCGCGCTTTCGACGTGGATGTCGCCCCCCAGGAGGTAGGCCCGCTCGCGCAGGCCGACCAGGCCGTAGGAGCCCTGCTTGCGCGGCGCCGACGGCGTGAATCCCTTCCCATTGTCGCGCACCGTGAGGACCACCGTAGCGCCGGCGCGTTCCAGGGTCGCCTCGACCTGGCTCGCCTCGGCGTGCTTGGCGATGTTGGTGAGGGATTCCTGCAGCACGCGGAAGACGGCGGTGGCGTAGGGATCGGGAAGGTCGAGGTCGCTCGCGCCGAGCACCAGCTCGCACGGCACGCCCGTGCGCTGCTGGAAATTATGGGCGAGCCACTCGCAGGCGGCAACGAGGCCCAGGTCGTCGAGCATCAGGGGGCGCAGGTCCGAGGAGATGCGCCGCGCGGCGGCGACGGTGCCGTCGAGGAGCACCTGCATGGAGCCGAGCTTGTCGAGCACCGCCTCCGGCGCCGGGGCGAGGTGCTCGCGCAGCCATGCGACGTCGATCTTCAGGGCGGTGAGCGCCTGCCCGAGCTCGTCGTGCAGCTCGCGCGCGATGCGGCTCTTCTCCTGCTCGCGCACGGTGCTCGCGGTGAGCGCGAGGTCGCGGATCTCCTCGCGCGACTCGCGCAGCGCCCGGTCGGCCTTCACGCGCTCGGTCACGTCGCGCAGGATCACGGTGTAGAAATGCTCGCCCTCCTCGACGATGTGCGAGATCGAGGCGTCGATCGGGAACTCCTCGCCGTTGCGGCGCAGCCCCATCACGATGCGCTGGCCCGAGCCCATGCGCCGCGAGGGCGCGCTCGCCTCCCCGAAGCGCTGCACCATCGACGCGTGCGCGTGGCGGAAGCGCTCCGGGATGAACCACGCGAGCGGCGCGCCGATCGCCTGGTCGCGCGGGCAGCCGAACACCTCCTCGGCGGCGCGGTTGAAGAGCACCACGTGCTGGCGCGAATCGACGGTGATGATCGCGTCCATCGCCGAATCGAGGATGCCGCGCAGGCGCGCTTCGCTGCGCCCGAGCAGCCGCTCCCCGCGCAGGCGCTCCGTGACGTCGCGCAGGATCACCGTGTAGAGCTTGCGGCCCCCTTCCTCGTGCTGCGAGATGGAGGCCTCGATCGGGAACTCCTCGCCGTCGGCGCGCAGCCCGTAGAGCACCGTCTGGTTGCCCATGCTGCGCGAGGTGGTCGCGGTGCGGCCGAAGCGCTCGATGTGCGCGCGGTGCGCGGCGCGGAAGCGCTCGGGGAGCAGCATGTCGATGCGCTGCCCGAGCACCGCCGCCCGGGGCCAGCGGAACACGCGCTCGGCCGCGCGGTTGAAGAGGACGATGCGCTGCTGCTCGTCCACGGAGATGATCGCGTCCATGGCCGCTTCCACGATCCCGCCCACCCGCGCCTGGGCGTTGCGCAGCGCCACCTGGGCGGCCTTGCGCTCGGCGAGCTGCCGGTAGATGAGGTAGATGGTGGGCAGGGCCGCCGCGCAGCTGATCGCCGCCGCGGCGAGCAGCATCTCGTAGCGGTACCAGTCGAGGATCGCCGCGACGATCGCGAGCGCCGCCGTGAAGGCGGCGACCGCGATGAACGGCCCGAGGATGGGGACCAGCCGCGAGGAGGGCAGCTCCCCGTCGGCCGGGCGCGCCTCTTCCGGCCTATCCATGGAGCCGGCGGGGCGGGCGCGGGGGCCGGGGTTGTTTGATCGTGATCAAGCAGTAGGGGGGCCGGGGCGGCATAGTGTGGTCATGGATACCGCCATCATGGCCAAAACGGATAATCTCACGCAGTTCACCGACGAGGCGCTCGTCGTCGACACCGGGCTCCTGCGCAAGTACGGCGGCGCCGGGCCCCGCTACACGTCGTATCCCACCGCCGACCGCTTCGTCGAAACCTTCGACGGGGAGGCGCATCGCCACTGGCTGGGCCATCGGAGCGTCGGAGGCTTTACCCGGCCGCTGGGATTATACGTCCACGTTCCGTTCTGCGACACGCTCTGCTTCTACTGCGCGTGCAACAAGATCGCCACGCGCGACCACGAGCGCGCCGTGCGCTACGTGAACTATCTGCAGAAGGAGATCGCGCTGGTAGCGGGCGCGCTCGCCCCCAACGACCGGCGCATCGTGAAGATGCACTGGGGCGGCGGCACGCCCACTTTCCTCGGCGACGACGAGTCCGCGCGCCTGGTGCGCTCACTGCGCGAGCACTTCGACTTCGATCCGGCCGGCGAGTACGCCATCGAGATCGACCCGCGCAAGGTGGACGCCGGGCGCATCCGCCACCTCGCCACCCTCGGCTTCAACCGCATGAGCGTGGGCGTGCAGGACTTCAACATCGAGGTGCAGCGCGCGGTGAACCGCGTGCAGAGCCTCGAGCAGACGCGCGAGGTGATCGACGCGGCGCGCGCGAACGGCTTCCGCTCGGTGAACATGGACCTCATCTTCGGCCTGCCGAAGCAGACCGTGCCGGGCTTCGCCGAGACGCTGGAGCGCGTGATCGAGTGCGACCCGGACCGGATCGCCCTCTACGCGTACGCGCACCTTCCCAAGGCCTTCTACCCGCAGCGGCGCATCCAGGAGGCGGACCTTCCGGCCCCCGAGGTGAAGCTCGAGCTCATGACGGGCGCGATCCGGCGCCTGCGCGAGGCGGGCTACGTCTACATCGGCATGGACCATTTCGCGAAGCCCACCGACGACCTCGCGGTGGCGCAGCGCCGCGGCCGCCTCACGCGCGACTTCCAGGGCTACTCGGCGGGCGGCGACACCGACCTCGCCGCGCTCGGCACCTCCGCGATCAGCAAGATCGGCCCGACCTACGCCCAGAACGTGAAGACGCTCGACGCCTACTACAAGGCGCTCGACGACGGCTGCATGCCGACGCTGCGCGGCATCCAGCTCACGCCCGACGACCTGGTGCGCCGCGCGGTGATCCAGGCGCTCGCCTGCCACTTCCAGCTCGCCAAGGAGTCCATCGAGATCGCGCACCTCATCGAGTTCGACCGCTACTTCGCGTGGGAGCTCGAGGCGCTGAAGAAGCTCGAGGCCGACGGGCTCGTGGAGCTCGACGACGAGTGGATCCACGTGACGCCGCGCGGCCGGCTGCTGGTGCGCTGCGTGTGCATGGTGTTCGACAAATACCTCCGGGCGGCGGAGCAGCGGGCGCAATATTCCCGGGTGATGTGATGGCGCCGCTCGCCACGGCCGCGTTCGCCGCGGGCCTGCTCGGCGGGGTGCATTGCATCGGCATGTGCGGCGGGATCGTCGCGAGCCTCGCGCTCGAGGCGCGCGGCCCGGCGATCGCGCGCCAGGCCGCCTACAACCTCGGCCGCATCGGCGCGTACGCCGCGGCGGGCGCCGTCGCGGGATTCGCGGGCGGCCTCGCCTACGCGGGCGGCGCGTGGATCACGGCGCAGGCGGCCATGTTCCTCGTCGCCAACGTCGTGATGATCCTGCTCGGTCTCTACGTCGCGGGCTGGGGGCGCGCGGTGCTGCGCCTCGAGGCCGCGGGACGCCCGCTCTGGCGGCGCATCCAGCCGTACGCGCGCCGCATGCTTCCCATCGACTCCACCGCCAAGGCGCTCGGCGCGGGGATGGCGTGGGGCTGGATTCCCTGCGGCCTCGTCTACAGCATGCTGGTGCTCGCGGCGGCGAGCGGCGGCCCGGGCGAAGGCGCCCTCGTCATGGCCGCCTTCGGCCTCGGCACGCTGCCCAACCTGCTCGCCGCGGGGCTCGCCGCCCAGCGCCTCGCCGCCATCCGGCGCGCGCCCTGGGTGCGTCGCACCGCGGGCGTGCTCATCGCCGCGCTCGGCGTCGCGGGGCTCGTGCGGCTCCCGGGCCTCGCCGACGCGGTGGCCGCGGGCTGGCATTGCATCGCATGACGCGCAGCTGATCGGAGGAGCCATGGAGGGGACCCACATCGTCGTGCCGCCGAAGTCCGGGGCCACGGATGCCGCGGCGCGCATCGAATCGCCGCGCCACATTCCCGCGGCCCAGCTCGCGACGCGGCCCCCGGCGCCGCACGCGGCGCGCATCGAGCTCACGGCGCGGCGCAACTACGCGTCCAGCGCGGACGGTCGCGCGGCGCGCAGCCACGCGCGCGGCGAGATGCGCTGGCCGCTCTTCACGCGGATCGTGGGCGAGATGGCCGACGCGGGGGTGCAGGAGCTGGGGCTGCACTACCTCGGCGAGCCGTTCCTGTGCGACTGGCTTCCCGACGCCGTCGGCCATGCGAAGGCGCGCGGCATCCCCTACGTCTTCCTCGCCACCAACGGCTCGGTCGCGCGACCCGATCGCGTGCGCGCGTGCCTGGAGGCGGGCCTCGATTGCCTCGAGTTCGCCGTCGATTTCGCCGATGCGGCGCAGTTCCGCGACCTCACGGGCGCGAACCCGGCGCTCATGGGCGAGGGGCTCGCGAACCTGCGCGCGGCGCGCCGCGTGCGCGACGAGGGCGGCTTCTCCTGCGCGCTCATCGCCTCGAGCCTGCGCTACGACGACGGGCAGGAAGAGCGCATGGCGCCCCTCATGGCGCAGATCCTGCCGTACGTGGACGAGCACTACTGGCGCGCGCTCCACCGGCGCGGCGAGCGTCACCCGATTCCCTGCGAATCGCTGTTCACCGAGGCGCACGTCGCGTGCGACGGGACGCTGTCGGCGTGCCACTTCGAGCCCGGCGGCGCCTATGCCATGGCCGACCTCTCGCTCATGTCGTTCATGGAGGGCTGGCACAGCGAGCGCTTCGCG
>DATIVM010000129.1:0-2987 GCA_035465975.1 Usitatibacter sp. | reverse complement strand
AGACGCTCATCACCCGCGCCGGCCCCGGCACCAAGGTGGTGTGCCTGGGCAACATCGCGCAGATCGACACGCCCTACCTCACCGAGGGGTCCTCCGGCCTCACCTACGTGGTGGACCGCTTCAAGGGATGGAGCCATTCGGGCCATGTGACGCTGATGCGCGGCGAGCGCTCGCGCCTCGCCGACCACGCGGGCGAGGTGCTCTAGCCGCAGGAACCGCGCGCCCCTCCCCGGATCGAACCCGGAGCATCCCGAGGAGGCGGCCATGGCGAAATGCGACGTGTGCGGGAACGACTACGACAAGTCGTTCCAGGTGACGAAGGGCGGCAAGAGCTGGACCTTCGACAGCTTCGAATGCGCGATCCACGCCTGCGCCCCGCAGTGCGGCCCTTGCGGCTGCCGGATCGTGGGGCACGGCGTGGAGAAGAGCGGAAAGATCTACTGCTGCGCGAGCTGTGCGCAGATGGAAGGCGTGACGGGGCTGCGCGACCGCGCCGCGTGAGGCGGCCGGCGCCTATTTCGCGGCGCCGCGGGCCCGCTCGAACAGCACGCGCGCCTCGAGCGGGGGCGCCTCCTCGCGCATGTGCAGCGGCCGTAGGATCCACACGGTGCCTTCCGCGGTCTCCCGCACTTCCTCGCCGATCTGCCATCCGTCCGCGACGCTGAGCCCCATCGCGGCCATCTGCGCCGCGAGCTTCGCGCGGGCCGTTTGCACGCGCGTCTGCTCGCGGCTCGCGGCCGCCGGACCGATGCCCGGAAGATGCCGGCGCGTCACGTCCCAGATGAGGATCAGCACCGCGTCCGGATCGTCCCCGCGCAGCGCCACGGGAACGCATTCGCCCTGCCACCACGCCGGGACGTCGCGGTTCGGCAAGGGCGTCGGGTAATCGTCGACCACCCAGCTGCGGCCGGTGGCGAGGGTCCGTTGCAGGTTGGCCTCGGCGCCGGCCGCCGCCGCTTCCGGGAAGACGTCCCGGTAGGTATTGCCGACCATCGCCACGTCCGGCCGGATGTCGCGGTAGCTCTCGTTCACGTAGGCGTAGCGGAGCTCCCGGCCGAGGACGATCGCCGTGCGCACCTCGGCGTTTCCGAACGCCCGGTCGAGCCCGTCGATGGAAACCCGCATCGCGTCGAAACCGTCCGATCCGCGGCCCGATGGCGCGAGCTGGCAGAGCAGCCGGCAGCGCGCGTGCGAGGCGCGGCCAGCGTCGACGTCGATATGGACGCGCGTATCGGAAGGGATTGCCATGGTCGTCACTCCGCGGCGTGGGCGGCCGCCTTCTCGTAGTATGCCGCGAACACGCTGACGGCGCGATCGATCGCCGCGCGGTCGACGTCGAGGTGCGTGACGAGGCGCAGCCGCGGCCCGACCAGCGCTTTCACGCCGTTCGCCTCGAGGTGCGCCTTGAGCCCCGCCACCGAACCGTCGGGGATCGCGGCGAACACCATGTTGGTCTGGACCGGATCGACCTTGAGGCCCAGGCTCGCGAGGCCCTTTGCGAGCCGCTCGGCGTTGGCGTGGTCCTCGGCGAGCCGCTCCACGTTGTGCTCGAGCGCGTAGATCCCGGCCGCGGCGAGGATGCCCACCTGGCGCATCGTGCCGCCGAGCATCTTGCGGATGCGGCGTGCGCGCGCGATCAGGTCCTTGCGGCCGACGAGCACCGTGCCCGCCGGCGTCCCGAGCCCCTTCGACAGGCACACGGAGACCGTGTCGAACCCGGCGCACAGGTCCTTCACCGGCATCCCGAGCTTCACCGAGGCGTTGAAGATGCGCGCGCCGTCGAGGTGCGTCGAGAGGCCGCGGCGCTTCGCGAGCGCGATCGCATCCGCCATGTAGGCGCGCGAAAGCACCTTGCCGCCGATCGTGTTCTCGAGCGCGAGGAGCCGGGTGATCGCGAAATGGGCGTCGTCCGGCTTGATGGCCGCCTCCACCTCGGCGAGGTCGAGGGAGCCATCGGGCTTGTTGTCGAGCGGCTGCGGCTGGATGGAGCCCAGCACCGCCATGCCGCCCGCCTCGTAATGATAGGTGTGCGCCTCCTGGCCGACGATGACTTCCTCGCCCCGCTGGCAATGGGCCATGAGCGCCGCGCAGTTCGACTGCGTGCCCGACGGGAAGAAGAGCCCGGCCTCCATGCCGAAGCGCTCGGCGCACAGCGCCTGCAGCCGGTTCACGGTCGGATCGTCGCCGAACACGTCGTCGCCGACCTCGGCCCGCGCCATCGCCTCCCGCATCGCGGGCGTGGGCTTCGTGACGGTGTCGCTGCGCAGGTCGATCGGTATCATGCGGGCCTCCGGGTGGAAGCCCACAAGTCTAGCGCAGTCCCTCGTTGAATTTCGCGAGCGCGGCCGAGCCCGGGCAGAGCTCGCGCTCGCCGAGCTGGTTGAGGGGCTGGGCGACCGTGTTGAGGCTGCCGTGCAGGTCGCGCGCCTCGGGGTGGACATAGAGGAGCCCGGTGACGATCTCGCCGTGCGCCGCGCGCGACTGGACGTACTCCATCGCGGCGATGCGGTCCGAGGGATCGTACTTCTCCTCGAGCTTGCGCAGGCGCAGCACCGAGCCGTCGTGCTGGCGGACCTCCTGGACGGTGCCCGGGGCGTAGTCCGTCGTGATCTCGGAATGCATCGTGATCACGTCGAGCCGGTTCACCGCCTCGTTGTGCTCGCGTATGTAGTCGTAGCTCTTGGTGGAGCCCTCGTGGTTGTTGAACGCCACGCAGGGCGAGACCACGTCGATGAACGCCGCGCCGCCGTGCGTGAGCGCGCCCTTGATGAGCGGCACGAGCTGCGCCTTGTCCCCGGAGAAGCTGCGCGCGACGTAGGTCGCGCCGAGCAGGAGCGCCAGGGACACGAGGTCGATGCCCTCGTCGGTGTTCACCGCGCCGCGCTTGGACTTGGACCCGCGGTCGGCGGTGGCCGAGAACTGCCCCTTGGTGAGGCCGTACACGCCGTTGTTCTCAACGATGTAGGTCATGTTCACGCCGCGGCGCA
>DATIVM010000128.1:0-3325 GCA_035465975.1 Usitatibacter sp. | reverse complement strand
GGCGCTCCTCGGCGACTAAGCGTTCCTACGCACGTCCCGCGGGCTCGACCCACGAGGGATCGTAGGCGGGATGCACGAGCGCGGTGAGGACGTGGTCGCGCCACGCCCCGTCGATGAAGAGATAATCTCGCGCGAGCCCCTCGCGGCGGAAGCCGAGGCGCTCCAGCACGCGCGCGCTGCGCGCGTTCTCCGGGCGGTAGTTCGCCATGATCCGGTGCAGGCGCAGCACGTCGAACATGAAGGCGTTGGTCGCGCGCAGCGCCTCGGTCATGAGGCCGCGTCCCTCGTGGGAGCGCGCGATCTGGTAGCCGAGGTGGCAGGCCTGGAAGGGGCCGCGCACGATGTTCGTGTAGTTGCAGGTGCCGACGATCGGCGCATCCGGCGCGCCCTTCTCCTGCATCACGAAGCGCGCGGAGCGCCCGGCGTGGAACTCCTCGACCGCGATCGCGAGGCGCTCGCGCCAGAAGGCGGCGGTGAAGAACGAGGGCGTGGCGGGCGGCGACCAGCGGTCCAGGTGGCCCTCGAAGTTCTCCTCGAGGAAGCGCGCCATGGCGCCCTCCATGCCGGGCCGCGCGAGGCGCAGCGCGAGGCGCGCCGTCTCCAGCTCCGGCAGGGCGGCGCCGGGTCCCGCGCCCGCGCTCAGGCCGCGAAAACCCGCCATTGCTGCGGCCACATCTCCATGGGCGGGCGCTTGAAGCCGCTCTTCGCGTACTGGTGCCAGCGCCCCATCACGAAGGCGATGATCGCGTTCGCGTACGCGTTCACGTCCCAGTCGGCGGGCAGCGCCGCGGCGGTGACCGCGAGCCGCGCGCTCTGCCGCAGGCTCGCCTCGAGCCGGTCCACCAGCTGGTTCACGCGGGCCTGCAGGCGCTCGTCCTCGTTCACCAGCGCGTCGCCGATGAGCACGCGCGTCATCCCCGGGTTCTTCTGCGCGAAGCCGAGGAGCGTCGCGACGGTCGCCTCGATCTGCTTCATGGCGTCCTTCTCCTCGGCCTGGATCTTGTTCACCAGCGTGAACACCGTCTGCTCGATGAACTCGATGAGGCCCTCGAACATCTGCGCCTTGCTGGAGAAGTGCCGGTAGAGGGCCGCTTCGGACACTTCCAGGCGCGCGGCGAGCAGCGCCGTCGTGATGCGCTCGCCCTTCGGGTCCTCCAGCATGGCCGCGAGGGTCTGCAGGATCTGCGCCTTGCGCTCCCCGGTCTTCGCCATCGTCTCCTCCCCCTTGCTCAGCGACGCTCGCCCAGGATAGATCCCAGCACACCCCGGATGATGCGTCGTCCGACCTCGCTGCCGATCGCGCGCGCCGCGCTCTTCGTCGCGGCTTCCAGCGCTCCTTCCCGCCCGCGGGCGGAGCCCGCCCCCGAAGTCCCCGGGATGCCGAGGGAGTCGAGGATCGAGCCCCATCCCCCGGACGTCGCCGCTTCCTGCGTCTTGCGCTGCGTGCGTGCCTTGAGCTGCTCGTAGGCCGACTCCCGGTCGACCGACCTCTCGTAGTGGCCGGCGACGAGCGAGCCCTCGATCACCTTGCGCCGCTCTGCGTCGGCGAGGGGCCCGAGTCGCGACCGCGGCGGGATCACGAGCGCGCGCTCCACCACGTTCGGCCGCCCCTTCTCGTCGAGGAAGGAGATGAGGGCCTCGCCGACCGCGAGCTCGCCGATCGCCTTCTCCGTGTCGATCTTCGGATTCGCGCGGAAGGCCGTGGCCGCCGCCTTGACCGCCTGCTGCTCGGCGGGCGTGTACGCGCGCAGCGCGTGCTGCACGCGGTTGCCGAGCTGGGCGAGCACCGCCTGCGGCACGTCGAGCGGATTCTGGGTCACGAAATAGACGCCCACTCCCTTCGAGCGCACCAGGCGCACCACCTGCTCGATGCGATCGAGGAGCTCCTTCGGCGCGTCGTCGAAGAGGAGATGCGCCTCGTCGAAGAAGAACACCAGCTTCGGTTTCTCCGGGTCGCCCACCTCGGGCAGGTTCTCGTAGAGCTCGGCGAGTAGCCACAGGAGCAGGGTCGAGTAGACGCGCGGACTCGTGAGGAGCCGGTCCGCGGCGAGGATGCTCACCACCCCGCGGCCGCCATCGGCCTGCATGAGGTCGGCGAGGTCGAGCGCGGGCTCCCCGAAGAGCTTCTCGCCGCCCTGCGAGTCGAGGGCGAGGAGGCCGCGCTGGATCGCCCCGACGCTCGCGGTCGAGATGTTGCCGTACTGCGTGCGGAACTGCGCCGCGTTGTCGCCGGCGAATTGCAGGATCGCGCGCAGGTCCTTGAGGTCCAGCAGCAGGAGCCCCGCCTCGTCGGCAATGCGGAACACCGCGGCGAGGACGCCCGCCTGGACCTCGTTGAGGTCGAGCACGCGCGAGAGCAGGAGCGGCCCCATCTCCGAGATCGTCGCGCGCAGCGCGTGTCCCTTCTCGCCGAACACGTCCCAGAACAGGACGGGCGCCGCGCGGTACCCGAAATCCGCGAGCCCGAGCTCCTTCACGCGCGCCTCGACCTTCGCGTTGCCGCCGCCCGGCGCCGCCATGCCGGCGAGGTCGCCCTTCACGTCGGCCATGAACACGGGAACGCCGATCTCGCTGAAGCGCTCCGCGATCGTCTGCAGGGTGACGGTCTTGCCGGTCCCCGTCGCGCCGGTGATGAGCCCGTGGCGGTTGGCCATCGCCGGAAGCAGCACCAGGTCGGACGATTTCGACTTCGCGACCCGCAGCGGAGAAGGCACCGGTTTTCGCTTGGAGAAGGGCGGGAGGCGAATGTTACCATTACGTTTTCCCGCTCGTGCAGCGAACGGGCGATTGAACCGAGACCCATATGGCAGGCCACAGCAAGTGGGCGAACATCCAGCACCGCAAGGGTCGCCAGGATGCGAAGCGCGGCAAGATCTTCACGCGGCTGATCAAGGAAATCACGGTGGCGGCGCGCATGGGCGGGGGCGATCCCGACATGAACCCGCGCCTGCGGCTCGCCGTCGACAAGGCGACCGACCAGAACATGCCCAAGGACAACATCGAGCGCGCCATCAAGCGCGGCACGGGCGGCCTCGACGGCGTGAACTACGAATCGATCCGCTACGAGGGCTACGGGCCGGCGGGCGCGGCGGTGATCGTCGATTGCCTGACGGACAACCGCACGCGCACCGTGGCCGAGGTGCGCCACGCGTTCTCGAAGTACGGCGGCAACATGGGCTCGGAGGGCTCCGTCGCCTTCCTCTTCAAGCACTGCGGGCAGCTCCTCTTCGCGCCCGGCACCGACGAGGACAAGCTCATGGGGGCGGCCCTCGACGCCGGGGCCGAGGACGTGATCGCGAACGACGACGGCTCGCTCGAGGTGATC
>DATIVM010000127.1:0-6741 GCA_035465975.1 Usitatibacter sp. | reverse complement strand
CGACGAAGCGCAGGCCGAGCTGCTCCACCGTGCGCGCGAAAGCCGCGTTCTCCGAGAGGAAGCCGTAGCCGGGATGGAGCGCGTCGCAGTGCAGCTCGCGTGCCGCGCGCAGGATCGCGCCGGCGTTGAGGTAGCTCTCGCGCGCGGGCGCGGCGCCGATGCGGACGGTCTCGCCGGCGAGCGCGAGCCACGGCGCGTCGCGGTCGGCGTCCGAATAGACGGCGGCGCAGGGAATGCCGAGCGCGTTGCAGGCGCGGAGCACCCGCGAGGCCACCGCCCCGCGATTCGCCACCAGCACCTTGTGGAACATCGCCATCGTCAGAAGCTCGTCGGCCAGGCGCGCATCAGGTGCTGGCCCACGCCGCCCGTGAGCCGCAGCCGGTGCACGTCGAGCATGCGGATGAGATAGTCGCGCGTCTCCTCCGGGCGGATCACCGACTGGGCCGCGTAGATCGAGGCCAGGTCCCACGGCTCGCTGTCGCGGTTCATCGCGGCGAGCGCTTCCTCGTAGCCGGGCGCGCCGGGCTCCAGGCCGTGCACGATCTTCACGGCGAAAGCGGGATCCATGAAGCTCACCTCGGCCGTGGGCCACGCGGCCACCTCGTCGGAATTGCGCCCGCCGCCCATGTTGAGGTAGGCCTGGCCGTAGCTCTTGCGCAGGATCACCGAGAGCTTGGGCACCGTGACGAGCGCGAGCGCGTTCATCATGTTCATGATCTTGCCCGGGGCCTTGCGCCGCTCCGCCTCGGTGCCGATCACGAAGCCGGGCGTGTCCACCAGCATCACGACGGGAATGTTGAACGAGTCGCACAGCACGAGGAGGCTGGTGATCTTCTCGCACGCCTCGGTGTCCATCGCCGCGCCCTTGTAGAGCGGGTTGTTGGCGAAGATGCCCACCGTGCGGCCGTCGAGGCGCGCGAGCCCGGTGGTCGCCACCTTGCCGAAGCGGGCCTTGAGCTCGAACCAGCTCCCTTCGTCGACGATCGCGCGGATCACCTTGCGCACGTCGTAGACCTGCGTGCGCGAGAGCGGCAGGTGGCGGAGGATGTCCTTCATCTGCGCGCCGGAGCCCGGCGGCACCGGCGCCACGGGCGGCTGCTCGTTGTGGTGGCCCGGCAGGTACGAGAGGAAGCGCTTGATCGCGTCGATCGCCTCCTCGTCGCTGTCCACCACGAGGTCCGCGAAGCCGGTGACCTCCGAGTGCAGCTCCCAGCCGCCCAGCGCCTGCGGATCGACCTCCTCGCGGATCGCGAGCGAGGCGAGGAGGGCGCTGGAGACGGCGAGCACCGCGCCCTTGCGCATCACGTTGAAGTCCGAGAGCACGGCGTACCACGACGAGGACCCGTAGGACATGCCGAGCGTGGCCGACACCCACGGCACCTCGCGCATGCGCCGGTATTGCAGGCCGTCGTTGCCGAGGAGCGAGCCCATGCCGCGCGAGCCCATGTGGTCCGGCATGCGCGCGCCCGACGATTCGCCCAGGAAGACGAGCGGCACGCCGCGCTCGGTCGCGACGCGCTTCATGTGCGCGATCTTGCGGCCGTTGGTCGCGCCGCTCGAGGCGCCCATCACGGTGAAGTCGTTGGCGACCGCCGCCGCCATGCGCCCGTCGATGCGCCCGAAGCCCGCGATCTTGCCGTCGCACGGGGACCTGTCGCGGTCGGCCGCGTTGGCGGAGGTCGTGAAGAGGCCCGACTCGATGTACGTGCCCGGATCGAAGAGCCGCTCGAGGCGCTCGCGCGCGTTGAGGACGCCCGCGGCCTTGCGCCTCGCGAGCTTCTCCGGGCCGCCCATGGCGAGCGCCCGGGCCTCGCGCCCGGCGAACTCGCGCTCGATGCGCGCGCGGCGCTCTTCGTGGGGATCTTCGGGCTTGTCGTCGGGCATTTGTCGTCATTCCCGCGCAGGCGGGAATCCATGGATACCCGCTTGCGCGGGCACGGCACCGAAAATCACAAAATGAAGCGCTGGTATTTTTCCAGCGCGAGCTTGGCGCTGCGCAGCCCGTTGCGGCGGATGGTCTCGGCCTCCTCCGCCTCGCCGCGCGACATGGCCTGCAGCATCGCCACGTGCTGCTTGCGTCCCACCTCGGCGCGCCCGGGCAGGATGATGATGCGGCGGATGAGCACCTGGGTCTTCTCGAAGATCGTGTCCAGCATCTCCGCGAGCACGGGGTTCGCCGCCGCCTCGATGATCTTGCGGCGCAGCGCCTCGTAGTGATCGATGTATTCCTGCAGCTCGCCGCGGTCGATGAGGTCCTTGAGCGGACCCTGGAAGCGCGCGAGGTCCTCCTTCCACGTCTCGTGCGGCGCGTTCTGCGTCGCGAGCCGCGCGGCGAGGCCTTCCAGGACCTCGCGGATCTCGTAGATGTCGAACACCTGCGAGAGGTCCAGGCGCATCACGACCGCGCCGCGATTCGGGATGCGCTCCACCAGCCCGCGCTGCTCCAGCGCCCCGAGCGCCTCGCGGATGCGGGCGCGCGACACGCCGAACTCCGCCGCGAGGTCGGTCTCGCCGAGCTTCGCGCCGGGCGCGATGCGCTGCTGCGCGATGCGCGTGCGCAGGTCCTGGAAGATCTCCGCCGCGCTCTTCGTGCGCCGGGCGGCCGCCCGGGGCGCCCTGCGTCCGTTGCTGTGCGTCCTCGGGGAATCGTTGGGCAAGCTCGTCTCTCACGCCAGGAAGGGCCCGGAAATGCGGCGCCGCGCGTCCGGCGGTGCCATCGGGCACCGCACACGAGCGACCGTACACCCTGGCCCGGAAAAGTGTCAACATTCCTGTAAACAAATCCGTTGACGCGGCTCCGGGGGCGCCGCAGAATGCTCGCCACGCAGGCTGGACGAGGAACGATGACGCAAGCGCAGCCGACGCCCGCCGGGCCCCTGGCCGGGTACCGCGTGCTCGAGATGGGATCCACCGTGGCGGGCCCGTTCTGCGGCCGCCTGCTCGCCGATTTCGGCGCGGAGGTGATCAAGGTCGAGCCCGCCGAGGGCGATCCGGTGCGCACCATGGGCAAGCGGTTCCACGGGAAGTCGCTCTATGCCGCCAGCATCTTCCGCAACAAGTCGCTCGTCGCGCTGGACCTGCGCAAGCCCGAGGGCCAGGAGATCGCGCGCGCCATCGCCGCGAAGTGCGACGTGGTGGTCGAGAACTTCCGTCCCGGCGGGCTCGAGAAGTGGGGCCTGGGCTACGCGGACCTGTCGCGCGAGAACCCGGGCCTCGTCATGGTGAGGATCAGCGGCTTCGGCCAGACCGGGCCCTACAGCGACCGCGCGGGCTACGGGGTGATCGGCGAGGCGGTGAGCGGGTTGCGGCACATCACGGGCGACCCGGATCGTCCGCCGTCGCGCGTCGCGGTGTCCATCACCGACTACATCACGGGGCTCTACGGCGCGTTCGGCGCGGTGATGGCGCTCCTCGCGCGCGGCCGGACCGGGCGCGGCCAATACATCGACAGCGCGCTCTACGAATGCGCGTTCAGCTTCATGGAGCCGCACATCCCGGCGTTCCAGAAGCTCGGGCTCGTCGCGAGCCGCGCGGGATCGCGGCTCCCGGACAGCACGCCGAACAACCTTTATGTGAGCCGCGACGGGCAGTTCATCCACATCACGGCGATGGGCGATGCGGTGTTCCGCCGCCTCGTCGGCTGCATGGGGGCGCCGGAGCTCGCGGCCGATGCGCGCTTCGGCGATGCGGTCGAGCGCTCGCGCAACCACGAGGCGATCGACGACCTCATCGGCGAGTGGGCCGCGCGGCACGATCTCGCGCAGCTCGAGTCGATGCTTCACGAGGCGGGCGTTCCCGCGACGCGCATCTTCACCATGGCGGATATCTTCGGCGACCCGCACTACGCGGCGCGCGGGGCGATCGCGCGGGCGCCGGACGACGAGCTGGGCGAGGTCGCGATGGCCGCGCCCGTGCCGCGCCTTTCGCAGACTCCGGGCGCGGTCCGCCACGCCGGGCATCGCGTGGGCGAGGACACGCGGCGCGTGCTCTCCGAGCTCCTGGGCCTTGCCGATGCGCAGATCGATCGCCTCGAGCAGGCGGGCGTCGTGGGATGCGACCGTCGCGACGCGCAGGCCCTGGACGAGCGGGCCGGCGCGGGCTGAAGCGCAGCAATTCGAGGAAGGGAATTCCGAGATGGCGAAGAAGGAAATCAGGTCGGAGATCACCGGCTCCGTGTGGAAGATCCTCAAGCGGGCTGGCGATGCGGTGGAGGAGGAGGACTCGTTGATGATTCTCGAGTCGATGAAGATGGAGATCCCGGTTCTCGCCGAGGCGAAAGGCAGGGTCGCGGAGATCCGCGTGCAGGAGAACGATCCGGTGGCCGAAGGGCAGGTGCTCGCGGTGCTCGAGACGTGAGGACGCGCGCGCCATGACCTGGAAGCCGGAAGCCGACGAGATCGCGGCGCGGCGCGCGTTCGCGCAGGGGCTGGGCGGCCCCGAGGCGGTCGGGAAGCACCATGCGCAGGGCCGGCTCACGATCCGCGAGCGCATCGACGGATTGTGCGATCCCGGCTCGTTCCGCGAGGTCGGCGGGCTCGCCGGCAAGGCGACCTACGAAGGCGGCAAGCTGGTGAAGGTCGTGCCGGCGCCCTACGTGATGGGGCTCGCGAGCATCGACGGCCGCCCGGTCGCCGTGGGCGGCGAGGATTTCACCGTGCGCGGCGGCACGAGCTGGGGCAGCGATCGCAGGAAGGGCGGGCAGGGCGGCTTCGTCGAGGACCTCGCGCACCAGTACCGGATCCCGCTCGTGAACCTGATCGACGGGGCGGGCGGCACCGTGACTTCGGCGCTGCGCCGCGGCTACACGGTGTTTCCCGGCGTGCACGGCTTCGAGCGCTCGGTGGAGCTGATGTCGGAAGTGCCCGTGGTGTGCGCGGTGATGGGCACCGCGGCCGGTGGACCCGCGGGCCGCGCGATCCTCGCGCACTGGTCGGTGATGGTGAAGGCGACGAGCCAGGTGTTCGCGGCCGGCCCCCCCGTGGTCGAGCGCTCGCTGGGCCAGAAGATCGACAAGGAGGCGCTCGGCGGGGCGGCGGTCGCGGTCGACATGGCGGGCACCATCGACAATGCGGCGGAAAGCGAGCGGGACTGCTTCGCGATGATCCGCCGGTATCTCTCCTACATGCCGCGCAACGTCTGGGAGCTTCCGCCGGTCGCCGAGACGGGCGACGATCCGGAGCGCCGCGAGGAGGCGCTCCTCTCCATCGTGCCGCGCGAGCGCCGCCAGCCGTACAACATGAGGAAGCTCGTCGCGATGATCGCCGACCGCGACTCGCTCTTCGAGATCCAGCCCACCTTCGGGCGCGCGCTCATCACGACGCTCGCGCGCATGAACGGCAAGGTGGTCGGCATCGTCGCCAACAACCCGATGGTGAACGGCGGCGCCATGGACGTGAAGGCGGCGCGCAAGCAGACGCATTTCATCACGCTCTGCGACACCTTCCACATCCCGCTCGTGTTCCTCGTCGACGTGCCCGGCTTCATGGTGGGTCTGCAGGCCGAGCAGGCGGCGACGCTGCGCGAAGGCATGCGCTCGGTCTACACCGCGCTGCAGGCGAGCGTGCCGATGCTCACCGTCGTGATCCGCAAGTGCTACGGCATGGCGGGCATGGCCGCGACGGACAAGAACGGCCTCGACTTCAAGGTCGCGTGGCCTTCCGCCGAATGGGGATCGCTGCCGGTGGAAGGAGGCGCCGCCGCGGCGTTCCGGCGCGAGATCGAGAGCGCGCCCGACCCGAAGCAGCGCCTCGCCGAGATCGAGGCGGAGCTGCGCGCGTTCGCCTCGCCCTTCCTCACCGCGGAGGCGTTCGCGGTGGAGGACGTGATCGACCCGCGCGAGACGCGTCCCTACCTATGCCGCTTCATCGACGCGATGCAGGGGCGGCTCGCGACGAGCGTCGGGATCAAGCGCCGCGCGGGGGTGCCTCCCTGACCTCGTAGCTCCCGGCCGCGCTCACGCCGGAAGGAACACGCGGTACACGGCGAACCAGGCGACGGCCGCGAGCGCGGCGCTCCTCAGCAGCACGCGCAGCGGCGGGACCGTTTCCCCGGGGATGCGCGCGGCACGAAGGCGCTCCAGGAGCGCCACGATCGTCCCCGCCGTGAAGAAGACGGCAAAGCTTGCGCAGACGGCGAGCGTCGCCCACAGCGTGATCGGGGGCATGGGGGAATGCTACCCGAAGGAACCGTCGGCGCCGGGCGCGGTCCCATGCGCATGCTCAAGTGGGCGATCATCTTCTTCCTCGTCTCGGTCGTGGCCGGCTTCTTCGGCTTCACCGGGGTCGCGAGCGGCGCACGCACCATCGCCAAGGTGCTCTTCTTCATCGCGCTCGTGGTCTTCATCATCGTGCTCGTCTTCGGGGTGATGCTCGGCAAGCTCATCTTCTAAGCGGCGCGCACCGCAAGCGCCGAAGACAACCATGGTGGCGGTTGCCGGGATAGCCCATCGTCGCCTGTGGCTAGAGGCTCTGGGCGCGACGCGCGCAGAATTCGTCCCCGATCAAAAATCCCCCATGAGCCCTTCGGTTCATGGGGGATTTCGAAGGTCGGGGGCCGCCCGTTTCAACGGGCTAACTGAACGGCCAGCGCAATCGCGGTCCTTTTTCTCAGCGCGGTGCTGCCAGGCCGCTACTTCTCCTGGATGCGACTGAGGTAGTCGACGAGGGAGAGGATCCGCATGCGCGCATACATCTCCATGTCGTAAGGAACGTCGATGTAGTACTCCGCCGCGCGCTGCCCTTC